>JALSRY010000055.1 GCA_026984555.1 Phycisphaerae bacterium | reverse complement strand
ACCCCTGTCGTCGTTGTCGTCCCTTTATTGCCTCGTCGGGTTGCCAGCAGAACACGCGTTTTCCTGACATGACATCACACTCCCTTCCGAACTGAACCGGCTTCCCCCCAGGGATGCAGGCGCATACGCAGCGTCCCTCCTCGGGGTCATTCTGCCCAGCAGGAAGTCCCGCCCCGTTGGTGTGCGGCGATCCGCAATCGCCGGAGCCCCCACGGTTTGCGATACACTGGCTCTTTCGGCGAGCCTGACCGCCCGGTCTCGCCCGCGGGCGAGGTCCGGGGCCCGCAGCCAACCTTCAGCCGGGGCGAAACTTACGTCACGACAACAAACGCAGATCGCAGACGCTCACGGCCGCCGGCGCATCGCCACAGCCATGCCGTCCACGCGGGCCGACCCGGTTGATGCCTGTTTGCGATCGTGCAGGAACGCGGTAGGAATTGACGGCCTTCCTGCGCGACGCAGCCGGCCCATCCTCCGAAAACTATTATGAACCGAGTTCGCCGAAAGGCAAGTTTTTCGTCCAAGGACTTCGACGGCCCCAAGGTTGCCATGAACCGGGACCGCGGCACGCGGGCCGGCGACACGCAAGGCCACCGCGAAGCTCGGTCGACGCGGCCGGAAGAGCGAATCCCACGAGGGGAGCCGCAGCGCCCCACGCCGCCCTGCGCACACGTCGTGCGCGACGCGTGGCGAACACGCTAGAATGCGCCCTCGCGGGCGATGTTTTCGCCACCCGGCTTCCGACCAGCGGATTGCGTCATGGAAGCGGTATCGAGGCGGTGATGAGCGAATCCTGGACGGTCATCGAGTCGGCGTTCGATGGGACCACGGCCAAGGCCTGGGAGGGCTTGTTCACGCTGGGAAGCGGCTATCTCCACATCCGTGGTTCGCTCGAAGAACACCTCTCCGACGCCCCGCAGAACCGCTCCTACGATCGCCGGCCCACCAACGTCACCAGCGAAGAATTCCCCGACCGCAAATCGAAATGGGGTACCTATGTCCCGGGCGTGTACGGGCCACACCCCACCCTCAACAATGAACTGATCAACTTGCCCTGGTTGCTCGAGCTGACCCCGATCGTCGCGGGCGAACGGCTCGATGTCGAAACAGCGCACATCAGCACCTACCAGCGGACACTGCGCCTGGCCGACGCGACCCTGACCCGCACATTGCGCTGGCACACCACCAACGGCCAGACCGTCGATGCGTGTTTCGAACGCTTCGTGAGCCTGGCCCGCCCCCACCTGGTCCTGCAACGCCTGACCCTGGCCGCCGATCGTCCGGCCGAAGCCACGATCCTGGCCGGCATCGACGCCGACGTGCGCACCAACGGCCATGACCACTTCCGCGGCGTCGTACTGCGCCCCCTGGGCCCGGAGGGCCTCGCGTGCTTCGTCCAAACCGACGGCGGCGACGCGGTGGAGATCGTGACACGTCTGCGGGGTCTCGCCGGAACATGGCGTGTGCAACAGACACCACGCACCGCGCGACTGGCCGGCGACACGACACTCTCGCCGAACCAACAACTCGTGATCGAAAAACGAAGCGCCGTCGCGACCAGCCGCGACCTGTTCGTGCGTCCGGCGAGCCAATGGCTGGCAGAAGCCGACGGACTGTCCTTCGAGCAGTTGCACGCCGAGCACGCCGCCGCCTGGCACGATCGCTGGAAAAGCTGCGATGTCGAGATCGATGGCAACGACGACTCGCAACGGGCGCTGCGTGTCGCGCTCTACCACCTGTTGCGCAGCCACGTCACCGGCGACCCACGGGTCGCCATCGACGCGAAAGGATATTCGGGCGAGGCGTACTGGGGTCGGTTCTTCTGGGACACCGAGATGTTCCTGCTGCCGTTCTACCTGTATACCGACCCGGCGCGGGCCCGAACGCTGGCGGAGTTTCGCATCCGCACGTTGGACGGCGCCCGCCGCAACGCCACACGCTACCGCTACCCCGGCGCACGCTACGCGTGGGAATCTGACACCGCTGGCAACGAATGTTGCCCGAATTGGCAGTACGCCGACCACGAGGTGCACGTGACGGCGGACGTGGCCTATGGCCTGGCCCACTATGCGCGGGCCACGAACACGGCCCTGGAGTCGCGACCGCCCGACGCCTTCTCCGAGGGTTCATCGCAGCGCCCGGCCCTGGGGCACGATATCGCCGAGGTCCTGGTGGAGACCGCCCGGTACTGGCTTGCGCGGCTCGACCACCGCGCCGGAGACGATCATCCGAGCCTGCTCGGGGTCATGGGGCCGGACGAATACACGCCCATCGCCAGCAACAACGCGTACACGAACCGCCTCGCGCGATTCGCGTTGGAGCTGGCCGCGAAGATCGGGCGTTCCGGGGGCGCGTCGGCGGAGGAGTGCGCCGCGTTCGCCGAGGCCGCCCGCGGCTTGCCGATTCTGCGCGCCGACGATGGGGTGCTCGTGTTGCAGTGCGAGGAGTTCATGCGTCTGGCCGAACCGCAGTTCGAGACCTTGTGGCGCGACCGCGCCCGGCCGTTCGCCTCGCAGGTTCCGCAGGAGCGGCTTTATCGAAGCAAGTGTCTCAAGCAGGCCGATGTGCTGATGCTGATGATGTTGTTTCCCGGGGAGTTTTCCGACGCGGAGGTCCGCCGGGCGTGGGATACCTACCTGCCCCTGACGACGCACGATTCATCGCTGTCGGCGGGGGTACACGCGCTGATCGCCTGTCGGCTCGGCCTGCACGACGATGCGTGGCGATTCTGGCAGCGTACCCTCGCCATCGATACCGATCCTGCCAACGGAGGGGCCGCCGAGGGCGTGCACATCGCCGCCGCCGCGATGCTGTGGCAGATCGCAATCTTCGGCTTCGCGGGGATGCGAACCGCGATGCAAACAGACGTGTTGACCCTCGACCCGCGCCTGCCGCGCGCCTGGCGGCGACTGGCGTTTCCGATCCGCTGGCGCGGCGTCGCAGCCTTCGTCACGATCACCAGCCGCGAAGCGACCGTCGAGAACCGCGGGAGCGTGCCTCTGGCGGTGCAGGTCGGCGGCGATCGCCGAACCGTGGCCGCGGGCGCCGCCGAGCGCTGGTCGCTTCGCCATCAGACGAACAACGCGGTACACTGCGACTGATTGCGAGAGGTTGCGACGCGATGCCCGAGCCAAGCCGCCCGCTGCGCCGGTTTCTCCTGATGCGGCTGATCTACCTGGTGGTGGTCTTGCTGCTGGCGTTGCTCTTGTGGTTGCTGGTTCCGGCGGACGTGAAGAAAACGATCTACGAAACATACATCCACCCGCCCGGGCCCTGAGGCCGTCGGCGGCGACAGGCCGGCGGCACGCACGCCGCGCGGACCGAAGCGCATGTTCCGATTCATCTGTAGACGTCTGCTCATGTTTCCCGTCGTGCTGCTGGTGGTCTACGGCGGCGCGGTGCTACTCGTGATGGCGGCGCCGGGGGAGGGGCTGGAAAGCGGCGAAAAAGACCTGCCGCCCGAGGTCCTGGCGGAAAAACGCAAGGCTTACAACTTCGACCAGCCGCCTCTCGAACGCTATTTCTGGACCTGGCCCAAGCGACTCGTCTGGGATCACGACCTGCCCGCGTTCCAATACGAGGACTGGACCGTCGTGGAAATCATGCGGTCGGCCCTGCCGGTTTCGCTCCAGCTCGGTGTACTCGCGCTGGGGCTGGCGGTGGTCATCGGCGTGCTGGTGGGCGTGGTGTCCGCCGCCCGTCCGGGGAGCCTGCTCGATCACCTTTCCGTCGGATTGTGCCTGGTAGGGGTGTCGCTGCCCACGTTCGTGGTCGGAGCGGCCCTGCTGATGGTCTTCGCGCTGTGGCTGCGCGCGGTTCCCGTCGGCGGCTGGGGCCGGCCGATGCAGGCGTTGCTGCCCGCGATCACGCTCGCGCTGCCCTACGCGGCGTACATCGCCCGACTGACGCGCTCGGGAATGCTCGACGCGCTCGGCGAAGACTACATCCGTACCGCGCGGGCCAAGGGGCTTTCCGAGTTCCGTGTCCTGCTCGACCACGCGTTGCGCAACGCGCTGCTGCCCGTGCTGAGCTACCTCGGGCCGACCGCCGCCGCCGTGTTCACCGGTTCGTTCGTCGTGGAAAAGATCTTCACGATTCCCGGAATGGGCACCCACGTCGTGGAATCGATCAACAACCGCGACCAGACGCTCATCCTCGCCACGGTGATGGTCTACAGCGTGTTCCTCGCGACGTTCAATCTCGCCGTCGATGTGCTCTACGGCTTCGTGGACCCGCGCATTCGGGTGGGGGCGGGCTCGCGATGAGCAGGCGGCGGAACCGAACCTGGCAACGTTTCCGGGCCAATCGGGCCGCGATCGGCTCGATGATCCTGTTGGCCCTGATGACGCTCGGTTGCTTCGCGTCCCTGACCTGGAGTGCCGCCGCCATGCGCCGCACGAATCTCGACGAGGTGCGCCGACCCCCTTGCGCCGCCCATCCGCTCGGCACCGACGACCTCGGCCGCGATCTGCTGGCGCGCACGCTCTACGGCGGCGCGATCTCGCTGAGCCTGGGGTTGCTGTCGGCGTTGATCGCGGTGGTGATCGGTACGGCGTACGGTGCCGTCGCAGGCTACATGGGGGGACGTATCGACGAGTTGATGATGCGAGCCGTGGACGTGCTCTACGCCCTGCCCTACCTGCTGCTGGTCATGTTGCTGACGATCTCGCTCGGGGCCTGGCTCGAAACCTGGCACATCGCCGGCAGCGAATGGTCACGCTACATTGTGCTCGCGCTGGCGATCGGCGGCGTGAGCTGGCTGACCATGGCGCGCGTCGTCCGCGGACAAGTACTATCCCTGCGTGAACAGCCGTTCGTCGAAGCCGCCCGCGCGCTCGGGCTCTCCACGCCGCGTATCCTCCTGCGACACATCATGCCCAACCTCGTCGGGCCGATCGTGGTGTTCGCCACGCTGACCGTTCCCCAGGCGATCCTCCAGGAATCGTTCCTGAGCTTCCTCGGTGTCGGGGTTCAGCCCCCGCAGGCCACGTGGGGCTCGCTCGCCGCCGACGGCGTGCGGCTGCTCAACCCGATCCAGTTCGACTGGTGGCTCGTGGTGTTCCCGTGCGCTGCCCTGGCGATCACGCTGCTGGCGCTGAACTTCGTCGGCGATGGCCTGCGGGACGCGTTCGACGTCAAGGGGCGGCGGGCCTGAGCCCGCTTTTTCCACCATATCCCGTTTTTT
>JALSRY010000054.1 GCA_026984555.1 Phycisphaerae bacterium | reverse complement strand
GAGGCGGCGGGTAGTTGTTTGTGGCGGGACTGGGCGGCCCGTGTTGCAGCCCCCGCGGGGTCGGGGTCCAACCCGTCGTAGAGGGTCAGTTCCAGCCACAAGCGCGCCAGCGAGCGGCGGACATCGGGGGAAAGATGGGTGGCGTAAGCAGCCGCCAGGCGCCGGCGAACCTGCGTGTTCGTCAGCGAGCCGGGGCGGTCGGCGTGACGAGGGACCAATGCGCCCGCCCAGTCCGGGTGGGCCGCCAGCAGATCGGTCCACAACCGCACGGCCTCCGCGAAGCGGCCCGCGCGATCGAGGGCACCGACCAACCGGGCCTCGGCGAGGTCGTGCAGCCAACCTCGCGGGATTTCCTCCAGCGCCAGGCGATAGGCCGTCACTGCCGCCGCCGGCTCGCGTTGTCGCAAGGCCTCGGCGTTGGAGAGCATCGGGTCGGCGTCGATCTGGAATGAGGCGAGCTCGCGGAGGGGCTTTCGCAGCGTCTCGCGACACACGCCGCGAAATACCAGCCGTCCGCCTCGAAACCCGGTGATGTGTACGTGGCGGAAAGGGGGCTTGCCGGCGAGCACGACCGTGTCCGCGCACGCGGGCGCAAGCGCGACTGCCGTCACGCAAAAAACTTGGGCGAAAGTTTTGGCTGCCGAGCGGATCATTCCGAAAGTATAATTGGTGAGAGGTGGGAGACCGCTACTGGGAAGGAAGAAAAGGATGTGGCCGTCATGGGCGGGATGGGGGAGCAGGGCCAACCGGTGACGCCGTGGATTTCGGCGACATTGGGAAACATTCACGCCAACCCGGTTGCAGAATCCGCACAAATGGTGTAGAAAGCCGTTGGCAGGGATGCCTCAGCGCACCACGTAAGGGACTGCCCGTGACCTCCTGTGATCGCAATACGAAGGTCGTTGCCCTCCTGATCGCGTCGATGACGCTCGGGGCGGTGGTACTGTTGTGGGCCGAGCCGCCGACTCCGGGGTGGTCGTCTGGCACGTTGCTGATGGCCGAAAGCGCCCAGCCGGTGCGTGAGGTGCGCATCGAGTACACCGATTCCGAGAAGATCGCCGAGACGGGCCCGTGGGACTGCATCATCCGCCCGGACGGGCAGTGCGTGTGGCAACCGGGGGGCGAGAAGATTCGCGTGCTGATCGACGGTGACGGCGAAGCGCGTTTGAGCGAAGCGCAGGCCCGCACGCTCCTGGCGGTTTTCGGCAGCTTGACGCAGCGTCACGGGCTCGACCTGCACCGGGTGTGGCTGCACCCGGCATCGGACGCCCGGCTGCACCCGGAGCTCCCGCCCGCGGCGCACGATCTGTGTCGGCTGCTGGTGCGCAAGGGGATCATCCCCTGAGACTCGCGGCGGATACGGATATTTGCTAGACTACTACCAAGGTGTCCTGGCGCCGGGCCGGGACATTTTTTTTCTTTCGGGTATCCGGTAGTCCCGGCAGAAACAAGCGGACCGGGTTTTGGTTCCGCACCGTGGAGCTTCCGCCCGGAAACAACGGGTCGCGTCTTATAATATGCCGCGTACGTTCGCACAGCTTCCGGGATACGAGGTCGTCAAGCGCATCGGTCGCGGTGCGGGGGCGGTCATCTACCAGGCGCGTGAGAGCTCGACCCGCCGGACTGTCGCCGTCAAGCACGTTGTGCGGCACAGTCCCAAGGACGACCGCTTCATCGAGCAAGCGGAGATCGAATACCAGGTAGCCCACGAGCTCGACCATCCGTACCTGCGCAAGTGCTACGATGTTTTTCGCGTTCGGCGATGGCTCAAGACGCGCGAGTTGTTCCTGATCATGGAGTTGGTGGACGGTCAGCGGCTCGACAATCATTATCAGACGCCGCCGGTGAAAGAGATCGAGAAGGTCGTGGAGCTGTTCATCCGGGTCGCCGAGGGGCTCCAGGCGATGCACAAGCACGGCTACGTGCACGCGGACATCAAGCCGAACAACATCCTGCTGACGTCCGAGGGGGGGGTGAAGATCATCGACTTCGGTCAGAGTTGCCCGGTCGGTCACATCAAGAAGCGTATCCAGGGAACGCCGGACTACATTGCGCCGGAGCAGGTGGCACTTGCGCCGCTCGATCAGCGAACCGACGTGTACAACCTGGGGGCGACGATGTACTGGGTTCTGACGGGCAAGGCGTTCAGCACGATCCTGCCCGGTGCTCCCGCGGGTTCGAAGAAGGTCGCGATCGAGGCTCGTCGGGGCAATGCGCCGCCCCACGAGACGAACCCGGAGGTTCCGCTGCCGTTCTCGCGTTTGATCATGGAGTGTTGTTCGAGCGATCGCGAGCAGCGGCCGGCGGACATGGGGAAGGTGATTTCGCGTCTCGAGACGATCCTGATGCTGATACATCGCCGGCAGGAGTCCGCCGCCTCGCCGCCGCCGGCCGGGTGAGCGTGTGCAAATGTTTTGACGCCGCCGGGCGTTTCAGGGATCATGGAAGCCATGGAGATGCCCGAGAGGATCGAGACGCCCGCTGCCCCGTGCGACGCCGCCACGGCTTGCCGCGCGCTTCACGAAGCCGCGGCGTTGATCCGCGAAGATCCGAACCGGCGGGGTTCGCTGCTGGAGTTTGGGGGTGCGGGCCAGCTCGTGATGACGGGGGACATGCACGGCAACTTGCGCAATTTCGACAAACTCCAGCGGTTTTGCGCCCTGGCGCGCAGCCCGGGTCGCAGCGTGATCCTGCACGAGCTGATTCACAGCGACATCAGCCGACCTGACGAGCGTGACTTGTCGATCGATCTGCTCGTGCGGGCGGCGCAATGGAAGTGCGAATACCCGGACAACATCTTCTTCCTCCAGTCGAACCACGAACTCGCCCAGTATCGCAAGCAGGAAATCACCAAGGGTGGCCGTTCGGTGTTGTCCGACTTCGAGTGTGGCGTGGAGTATCGCTACGGTGCCGAGGCGCCCGCGGTCCTGGAGGCCGTGGACGATTACATCGCGGCGTTGCCGCTGGCGGCGCGTACACAGAGCGGTATTTTCATGTGCCACAGTCTGCCCGACCCGATGTTGCTCGACACGTTCGATGTTTCCGTGTTCGAGCGGGCGCTGACGCCGGAGGATCTTGGCCCCGGGGGTGCGGCGTACGCGCTGGTCTGGGGGCGGTTCCACTCTCCGGCCGCGGTCGAGATGTTCGCTGAACGTCTGGGTGTCGAGCTGTTCATCATCGGCCATACGCCGCAGGAAGCGGGCTACGCGGTGATCGGCCGGCTGATCATTCTCGCCAGCGAACACAACCACGGCACGTTCCTGCCGATCGACCTTTCCCGCCGGTATACAATCGAAGAGCTCGCCGGGTGCATTCGCAAGTTCGTGGCCGTGGAATAGGTCCGAAGGGAACCAGGGGCGGGGCGGCTGGAGTTCAACGATCATGCAAGCATTGATTGCCAAGCCGCGGGGGTTTTGTGCCGGCGTGGAGCGTGCGATTCGGATTGTCGAGGTCGCGCTGGCGCGCTATGGGGGCCCCATCTACGTGCGGAAGGAAATCGTACACAACTCGCACGTGGTTCGTCGGTTGCGGGAAGCGGGCGCGGTGTTCGTGGAGGAGCTGGACGAGGTGCCGGCGGGAGCGGTGACGATCCTTTCGGCGCACGGATCGCCGCCGGAGGTCTACGCGGAGGCTCGAGCGCGGGGGCTACGGCTGATCGACGCGACCTGTCCGCTGGTGACAAAGGTGCACAAGGAGGTTCGCCGGTATGTGCGGGCGGGGTACCGCATCGTGCTGATCGGTCACGCGGGGCACGACGAAGTGGTAGGCACGATGGGGCAGGCTCCCCACGCGACGATTCTGGTCGAGAATGTCGCCGACGCGGAGCGGGTCACGCTGGGGCGTCACGAACGTGGCGTCATCCTGACGCAAACCACGCTGAGCCAAGACGACACGCGGGAGATCGTGGATGCGCTTCGGCGGCGTTGCCCGCAGCTCGAGCTGCCGCCCAGCGAGGACATTTGCTACGCCACGCAAAACCGCCAGAACGCGATCAAGCGCATCACGGACCGCATCGACGTACTGCTCGTGGTAGGCTCGCCGAACTCGTCGAACTCGCTTCGGCTGACCGAGGTTGCCAAGGCGCGGGGCGTCCGGGCGTACCTGATCGACGGGCCGGAGGACATTCCCGACGAAGCGTTGCGCGGCGTGGGGACGGTGGGGGTGTCTTCGGGGGCCAGCGCTCCGGAAGAGGTGGTTCGCGCAGTGCTGGGCCATCTGGCCGAGCTGGGGGTACGCACGATCGAAGAGAGCGACGGCCCCCATGAGGGGGTTGTCTTCAGCTTGCCGACGTTGGCCCAGTAGCGACACGCGGCGCAAGGAGCCGCCGGCGGCGACACGCGGTATTCGCCACCGGCGCTCGGCGGGCTGACGTGGTTGTCAAGCGTGAGTGTGCCGCAACGTCAATTGTCCACGTACTGCGACCACGTGGGGCTCTTTTCCCACTCGCTCTTGTTGGGCCAAGTTGTCCAACCGGGACCATCGATGAAACGGGTGTCGTAGTAGCCGTACTTGGCGTGGCCATCGAGGAAGGCCGCCGTGTGGTAGTCCTCCTGGCCGTGCCAGCCGTAGAGCTCTCGAGGTTCGGGATTGGCGTAGCCGCGGGGCCGGGCGTTCTCAAGGGCGAAGTTCATCTGGTTCTCGTAGAACAGGATGAACTCCGACGCGCCGTTCGTCATTTTCGACGAGAGCAGGGCCTTGCCCATGCCGTTCTTGGCGTTGGAACCACGCCGGCCGGCCAGCGCGGTCAGGAAGTTCATGCCGTCCGCTTCGTAGAAATAAGCCCAATACCAGTTGATCGGGTAACTGGTGCCCCAGAATTTCCACGTTTGATACGGCGTGTCGGCGTCGTAGGGCGGATCGCTCATTTCGACCATGGGAACCGCGCAGGTCTTGTCCGAAGGGCAGCGGAAGTAATCCGGCGCCTGCGAGGGGCGTTTGTAACGCTCGTGGTTGCCCTTGACGCGCAGCCGATCGCTCCAGCTCATTTCCGGGTCGAGGTACTTGTTCATGGGTCGCCGGTCGGGTGGGAAACAGTACACGTCGGCATCGTTGACGGGGTTGGGTCCCTGCGTGGGATCCCACTGGCCGCGGGTTGCATCGGGAACGTCGCCGCCCCAGATGAACTCCGTGTAGTAGCGGTAATTGGGAAAATCGAACTCGTCATCGACGTATCCCGGCGGGAACGTGAAT
>JALSRY010000053.1 GCA_026984555.1 Phycisphaerae bacterium | reverse complement strand
ACGGGTCATCGACGACATGCGGCCGCTGTTTCAGCAGGAACACATCATCATCCATCCGCGGTTGTTTCGTCCCGCGAACTTCATCGAAACCGCCATGCGCAACGTGCGCTCGTCGCTGTTGATCGGGGCTGGTCTGGTCGCGCTTGTCCTGCTTCTCTTCCTGCTTGACTTGCGAACCGCGTTCATCTCGATGATCGCGATTCCGCTGTCGTTGCTTGCCGCCGTGATCGTACTCGACCACGCCGGAATTACGCTCAACACGATGACGCTGGGCGGTCTGACGATCGCGCTCGGCGAAGTCGTGGATGACGCGATCATCGACGTCGAAAACATCTCTCGGCGCCTGCGGGAGAACGCCGCGAGCCCCGCGCCCCGGCCCAGGCTCCGCATCGTTCTGGATGCTTCGCTGGAAGTACGCGGCGCGGTCGTCTACGCCACATTCATCGTGGCGATGGTGTTCGTGCCGGTGCTGACGATGCCCGGCGTCGCGGGGCGGTTCTTTCGACCGTTGGCGATGGGGTACATCTTGGCCATTCTCGCGTCCCTGGCCGTCGCGCTCACGGTCACACCGGCCTTGTCCTGCTGGTTGCTGCGGGCGCGGGCTGCGGTGACGCGGGAGGCGCCCATCGCCGGCTTCGTGAAAAGCCGGTACCGCCGCCTGCTGGCGACATTCACCGCCAGGCCCAATACCGTGCTTGTGGCCGCGGCCTGTGTGTGCCTCGCAGCCCTCGCCACGCTGCCGCTGTTCGGCGGCGAGTTTCTCCCCGAATTCAGCGAGGGTAACTACATTCTGCACATGGCGGCGGCACCCGGTACGTCCCTGGACGAATCGCTCCGCATCGGCCGGCATGTGGCCAAGACCCTTCTCGCCGATCGACACGTGCGCGCCGTGACCCAACGTGTCGGACGGGCGGAGCTTGGTGATGACGTGTTCGGCACACACTACAGCGAGTTCGACGTCGACCTCGAACCGCTCGCAGGCGAAGAACCTGAATCCGTCACCAGCGAGCTGCGCCGCAGGCTGCGCGAGTTTCCCGGCGTTGCTTTCGCCCTGACACCGTTCCTGACCGAGCGCATCGAAGAAACCGTCGGCGGCGCGACGGCCCCGGTGGTCGTGAGAATCTTCGGCGACGATCTGGGCGCGCTCAATGCCGCCGCCGATCACGTGGCCGGCGTCCTGAAAGGGATTCCCGGCGCCGCCGATGTTCAGGTGCTCGCGCCGCCTGGTATTCCGCAACTGTCCATCCATCTGCGTCCCGAACGTCTGCGCCAGTTCGGCGTTCGCCCCGCGGAAGTTCTCAGCGTGTTGCACGCCGCCTACCAGGGGGCTGTGGTCGGGCAGGTCTACGAGGGGGTGCGCGTGATCGACATGGTGGTCACGCTTGACCGGGCGCGACGGCGCGAGCCCGAGCAGGTGTCCGCGTTGCTGATCCGGAGCCCCCGCGGACGCCTTGTTACGCTGGGCACGCTCGCCGACATTCGCCTCACGACCGGAAACTATGCGGTCTTGCACGAAGGAGCGCAACGCTGCCAGGTGGTGACCTGCAACGTCGTCCGGCGGGATGTGCGCGGTTTCGCGGCGGAAGTGCGCCGGCGCGTGCGGAAGGATGTCGAGTTTCCGAAGGGGACCTATCCGGTTTTCGCCGGAACCGCCCAAGCTCGACGCCGGGCCCAGCAGGAACTGCTCATGCACTCTGGCATCGCTTTGCTCGGCGTGATACTGCTGCTGGCCATCGCTTTGCGCCGCCGGCGGAACCTCGTACTCGTGTTGACGAATCTGCCTTTTGCGCTCGTGGGCGGCGTTCTGGCGGTTTTCGCCCTCGGCGGGTCACTTTCGATCGGCGCCCTCGTAGGTTTCGTCACCCTGTTCGGGATCACGGTGCGCAACTCCATCCTGCTGGTTTCGCACTACGAGCACCTCGTGCGTTGCGAGGGCATGACTTGGGGAGCCCGGGCGGCGTTGCGCGGAGCCACGGAGCGCGTCGTCCCCATCCTGATGACGGCCGCGACAACCATGCTCGGGCTGTTGCCGCTTGCGATCGGATGCGGTGCCCCCGGCCGCGAAATCGACGGGCCGATGGCGATCGTCATCCTGGGCGGCCTGGCGACCTCCACGATGTTGAACCTCGTTGTGCTCCCGACACTGACTCTGCGTTTTGGCAGCTTCACTGCCGCGGAGGAAGAGATAGGCGATGGCTGCTGACAACCCGATACGTGAGAGTTTCGCCGTTCACCACCGCAAGGGCATTCTGTTCGTCGCCCTGGTGGTGTGCCTGGCGGGGGCATACTGCGCGCTGAAGATGCCCGCCTCGGTTTTTCCCCAGACCGACTTTCCCCGCGTCGTGATCCTCGTGGACAACGGCGTCATGCCCGCCGACGAAATGATGGCCACCATCACACGCCCCATCGAAGAGGCCATGAAGAACATCCCGGGCGCCGTGAACATCCGCTCGGCGACCGGCCGCGGCTCGGCCGAGATCAACGTGTTCTTCGACTGGAACACCGACATGGTCCGGGCCGAGCTGTACGTCCTCGGCCGGCTTTCGCAGATTCGGGCTACGCTGCCTCCCACGGCCACCGCCGATGTCCAGCGTCTCACGTTCGCCGCCTTTCCCATCATCGGCATCAGCCTGACAAGCGCGACACGCAGCACAACCGACCTTTGGGAAATGGCCCGATACGATCTCCAGCCACGCTTCCTGCGTATCCCCGGCGTCGCCCGGATCGCGCTCGTCGGTGGAAGCGTGCCCGAGTACCACGTCGTGCTCGACCCCCTCAAACTCGAAGGCTTTCGCCTCTCCCCGCAGGATGTCGTCGACGCGATCGCGCGCGGCAACCGATTCGTTCCCGCGGGCATGCACGAGGAGGATCGCCAGCTCTACCTCACCCTCGTGGACGGCCGCGTTGCCGGCCCCGATGAGCTGGCGGATTTCGTCATCGGCTGGGCCGGCGCTTCGCCGATCCGCGTGCGCGATGTCGGGGCCGTCCGCAAGGGCGCCGCACCACGCTTCAACATCGTCACGGCGGACGGCGTGGACGCCGTGTTGCTCAACGTCTACAGCCAGCCCGACGGGAACACCGTGGCGATCGCCAGCGCGCTCCAGGCCGAGCTGCGCAAGCTCGAACACGAGCTGCCGCCCGATGTCCGCCTGGCCTTCTTCTACGACCAGTCGCAGTTCGTGCGCGAGGGCGTGCGCAGTGTCTGGGAGGCGATTTTCATCGGCTTGGGCCTCTCGATCGTCGTGCTCTACGCCTTCCTGCGCACCGTCAGCACGACCGTCGTCGCCGCCTTGGCCATTCCCGTTACGGTGCTCAGCACGCTCGTCGGTATGCACATCTTCCACATGAGCTTCAACCTGATGACCCTCGGCGGCATCGCTGCCGCGATTGGTCTCGTCATCGACGATGCGATCGTCGTCGTGGAGGCCATGTACGCCAAGGTATGCGCCGGGCACTCGCGGATCGAGGCGGCCCGGCTCGCCATCCACGAGGTCGGTCTGCCGCTCGTGGGGAGCACGCTCACCCCCGTCGTCGTGTTCATCCCCCTGGCTTATCTGACCGGGGTGTCCGGCGTCTTTTTCCGCTCGCTCGCGCTCACCATGGTGGTGGCGCTCCTCACTTCCCTGGTGATCGCCGTCACACTCACCCCCACGCTGGGTGCCTTGATCATCCGGCGGCGTGGTGAAACGGTGCAGAACGAACTGGAACAGGGTGGCCCCATTCTCCGCCGACTGATCGGCCTGTACGAATGGTCGGCCCGCCATATCCTTCGTCATCCCGTTGCCGGGCTGGCCGGTGTCGCGCTCGTGGCGGCGGCCGGCGCGGGCATCTACAGCCGGCTGAATACCGACTTTCTCCCCGAGCAGGACGAGGGGGCGTTCGTGCTGGATTATTTCACCCGCCCGGGTACGAGTCTGGCTGAAACCGACCGCATGTTGCGCCACGTCGAGGAGATCCTGCGCAGCACACCCGAGATCGAAAGCTACTCCCGCCGCACGGGTGCCCGGCTGGCCCTGGCCATTGCCGAGCCCAATACCGGCGACTTTCTGGTCAAGCTTCGCCCCAACCGCACGCGAACCACCGCCGAGGTCATCGACGATCTGCGCCAACGCATCAACGCCGCCGAACCAGCGCTCAACACGGAGTTCCCCGGCGTGCTGAGCGATCTCATCGGCGATCTGACGTGGTCGCCCAATCCGATCGAAATCAAGATCTTCACGAGCGACACAGGCGTCAGCAAACGACTCGCCAAGCAGATTGCGGCCGAGATCGAGAAGGTTCCCGGTGTCGTCGATGTCAACGATGGGCTGGTGGTCGCTGGGCCGTCGTTGCGCTATCGCGTGCGGCAGGCCTCCGCGGCCCGGGTCGGGCTCAGCACCGCCGGTATCGGTGAGGATCTTCAGACTGCGATGCTCGGCACGCCCGCTTCTTACATCCTCGAAGGTGACCGGACGAAAGCCGTTCGGGTTGTGCTCGCGCGTTCCCAGAGCGCTACGCGCAAACGAATCGACGAAATGCCCGTCCGCGCCACCGGCGGGGAGCGCCTCACGCTCGACGATGTGGCGCACGCCGTGTTGAGCCCCGGCCGCCTCGAACGCCACCGCGAAGACCTGCGTGAGCTGATCGCCGTCTCGGGGCGGCTTTCCGGGCGCGACCTCGGCAGTGGAATAGCCGCCATCAAGAAGCACCTCGCAAAAACGGTCCAGGTGCCGCCGGGGGTGTCGATCGAGTTCGGCGGGTTGTATAAGCAGCAACGCGAGTCCTTCACCAATCTGCTGGTCGTCCTCGTGATGGCCATCCTGCTCGTTTACGGCGTGCTGCTGCTCGAGTTCCGCACGGTGCTTCATCCGCTGGCCATCGTCGGCGGTGCGGTGCTGGCGCTCTTCGGCGTCGTGGCCGCCCTGTGGCTCACGGGTATTTCGCTCAACATCGTTTCGTTCCTCGGCGCGATCATCGGAGTGGGAATCGTCGCCAAGAACGGCATTCTCATGTTCGACTACGTTGACCACCTGCGGGCACGCGGTTTGCCGCTCGTCGAGGCACTCGTGCAATCCGGCCGCCGGCGACTGCGCCCCGTCCTGATGACCTCGTTGGCGGCGTTCCTGGGGCTGTTGCCGCTCGCTTACGGCGTCGGCGCGGGCGCTGACATGTTGCGTCCGCTCGCCGTTGCGGTCATCGGCGCGCTGTGCATTTCGCTC
>JALSRY010000052.1 GCA_026984555.1 Phycisphaerae bacterium | reverse complement strand
GCATCTTGCCGTTCGAGGAAGCGTGGTTCCGCGCGGCAGGCGTCGCCGCCGAATACGTCGGTCATCCCCTGTTCGAAACGTTGCGGCGCGAGCAACCCGATCCCCAGCTTGTGGCGCGGCTGCGCGGAAGTGGCGGCGCGACGATCGCGTTGTTGCCCGGCTCGCGCGGCCACGTCGTGCAATCCATGCTGCCGCTGCAACTGCGCGTCCTGTCCGCGTTACGGAATCGCGGGTTGCGTTTTCGCGCGGCGGTATCGGCGGCCTCGGCCGCTCGAGCCGCCCAGATTCGCGACCTGCTGCGTGGGGAAGCCGAGCCGGTGGAGATCGTCAAGCACGACAACGCGAGCCTGCTGTCGGCCGCGGATCTCGTGCTCGTCGCCTCCGGGACGGCGACATTGCACGTCGCGCATTACCGCAAGCCGATGGTGGTGATGTACGACGCGGGGCGGATCGCAGGAGCGGCGTTTCGTGTCGCCGGGCGGTTCGTGATCAAGACGCCGCACTTGTCGCTCGTGAATATCCTCGCCCGCAAACGGGTCGTGCCGGAGTTCATGCCGACGGTGCCGAACGTAGAAGCGGTAGCGAAGGTGGCGGCGGATCTGCTCGCGGATACGGCCTGGCGCGAGCTGATGGTCCGGCAGATCGACACCACCATCCGCCCGCTCGAAGAAACCCCGGCCAGCGAAAACGTCTGCCGAATCATGCGGGAGTTGCTCGGGGTCTAGCGTCATGCTTCGGGCTCGCGCTCCCGCGTGGGAGCGGCGGGACAACGGCGACGGGACGTTCCCGTGCAGCAACAAGGGGTTGGCACAAGGCCATAATCCGCCGTGTCGAAGCGTGATGTCGGCGGCTCGGTTTACCGGCTGAACTGGTCGATGCTCTGGTCGATCTGGATCAGCTCGACGATGTCGTTTCGGCGACGTTCGGTGGCGTCGGGGACGCTGGGCGCGATGGGCTGGGTGGTGCCGGCGGCGACGATCTTGATTCGCCGCTCGCTCACGCCGTTGTCCATGAGCACCTGAGCGACCGCGCGGGCGCGTTGGTAGGAGAGGTCGAAGTGGTCTTGGAAGGGGGTACCCTTGACGGGGCGTTTGCTGCAATAGCCGTGCACCTCGATCAGGGTAGTGTAGCCGCGGAGTTGGCGGGCGTATTCGGAGAGTTTGTCGAGTTCGGACTTGCTGAGGGTGGCGGAGAGCTCGGGGAAGTGGAAGCTGCCACCGGGCTTGTATTCCTTGCCGCGTGGACGTGAATTGACCCGGGCGCGTTTGCCACGGGGGCCCTGGTCGTTGGTATAGCCGAGGTTGTCGGGCTGGATCGCCATGACAAGGAGGCGGGCCTCGTTGATGTTCTTGGGGATTTCGACCTCCTCGGTGGGGAGTTGTCGCACGCCGCCGGTATAGCCGAAGGCCTCCTTGACGGCCTGCATGAACTCCATCATTTTCTGGTCCTGCTTGACTTCGCTCATGGCGAGCAGCAGGACGAAGAACGTCAGGAGCAGCGTGACCATATCCCCGTAGGTGACCATCCACTCCGGGGCACCGCCTCCGCCTTCGGCCTGTTTCTTTTTCAGTGCCACGGTGCGAGGCTCCTGGGTTGGGCGAAGATCAGGACTCGATCAGGGCCTGAACGCGTGCCCGCTGCTTGGCGTCGAGGAACGCGAGCATCTTTTGTTGGACGACGCGCGGATTGTCGCCGGCCTGGATGCTCATCACGCCGCGAATGATCAGCAGTTTCGAGCTGATTTCCTGCTCGCTGCGCAGGGCGAGCTTGTCGGCGATCGGCAGTGCAAACAGGTTGGCGATCAGCGAGCCGTAGAACGTCGTGAGCAAGGCGACGGCCATCGCGGGCCCGAGGCTGGCGGCGTCGCTCATGTTCTGGAGCATGACCACCAGGCCGATCAGCGTCCCGATCATGCCGAACGCGGGCGCGTACTTGCCCATGTTGTCGAACAGCGCCTTTCCGCTGGCGTGCCGGTCGGCGATCGTTTCGACCTCCTGTTCGAGCGCCGCCTCGATCACGGACGGGTCCTGCCCGTCGATCGCCATGCGCAGTCCCTGCGTCATGAACGGATCGTAATCGCCTTCGGCCAACTGGGATTCGAGGCTCAGGATGCCGTCGCGGCGCGCGACCTCGGCGAGCTTCACGAGCGCGACGACCGAATCGACCGGATCGACCGGCTTGGTGAAGAAGGCTTTGCGCACGACCGTGACGACCTTCATCACCTGCCCGAGCGGGAACGAGATCAGGCTCGCCGCCACCGTTCCGCCGCAAACCACGGCGATCGACGCCACGTCGATGAACGCGCCCAATCCCGAATTCATCAGGATCGAGACCAGCACCAGGCCGGTGCCCAGCACGATGCCGATAACCGTAGCGATGTCCATGGCTGCTCGCGCGTCCCGTCACTCTGCCACGGTGTCCGCGAATGCCGGCACTCCGGGCGCGACACGCAAGACACCGTGGGTCGTATCGACCCGGCGGGTGGCAACGTTGAATACGCGAGCCGCCGGCGACGGCTCTACGGGGGAGGAGGTCCGGGAATCTCGGCCATCGCCGCCTCCAGTTCGGCATCGGCGAGGCGACGTTGCGATTCGAGCGTCAACGCGGGACGTGCCGCCGCCAGATGCCGAAGCGCCCGCTCGGGGTCGCGGAGGTAGCGGCGGGCCAGCATGCCGGCGTAGAGACGGACTTGGGCGACATCCGGGGCGGCGGGATAGGCTTCGAGGTAGTCCTCGTACGCGCGGATCGCGAGATCATGCCGTTGGGCGTGGGCCAGGTAGTTGGCCAGTTCGAGCTGGGCCGCCCGCGGCAACACATGGTTGGTGTCGTATCCCAACAACTGCTCGTACAGCCGAATCGCTTCGGCCATGTCGTGTTCCGATATGCGATCGAGCAGGTCTTCGCGGCATTGTTCGGCGGGGCCGAGCTTGAGCGGTTCGAGGGGGCGCGACTGGACCTCCTGGGCGACGATGGGGCGGGCCGGTCGGGGACCGGTGAAAATCATTTCGCCCGCCACGCCGCTGCGCCGACGCCAGCGGTTCCACAGCGCGAGCAGGTCGAATTGCGAGCGCGGCAACCCGCGGGCGGCCAGACACGCCATCGCGACCAGGAATCCGAAGGTGTACCCACCGAGGTGGGCGGCGTAGCCGACGTTGGAAAGCATGCCGGACTGGTCGATCGACGGGGCGATGATGTTGTCCCACAGGATGATCTTGAACACGATGAAGAGCATCGCGGGGATCTGCAACGTGAAGATGATGATGAACCACAACAACACGTTGATATGAACCCGCGGAAACAGGACCAGGAACGCCGTCGTCACCGCGGCGATCGCCCCGGACGCGCCGACAAGCGAGTTGGCATTGCTGAGCGCGAAGACCCACCCGGCGAAAATCCCTCCCGCCAGGTAGAACACGACATACGGCAGCGAGCCCATCCGCTCGCACACCGCGTTGCCGAAGACCCACAGGAACAGCATGTTGCCGGCCAGATGCCAGAAGTCCCCGTGCCGGAACTGGTAGCTGATGTACTCGAAGAGCGTGGGCACCGAAGCGTTGAGCGGGGGGAATACGTATTCGGCCAACGGGTTGTGCAGCTTGTTGACCAGCACGAACACCACGACGTTGATGCCCACCAGCACCCAGTTGCCGACCGGGCGCTTGCGAAGGCGTACATTGGTACCAATGGGGATCAACATGGCGTTCGGCTGGTTCCGCGGTCTTCCAGCAATCTTCCCGCAAGCCGGCCACCGGCGATCGGCGAACCGCGCGGGGAAACGTCACGCCAGGGGCGGCGTATGCCACACCCCACGACGAGACGTCCGACAGTGTACCCGCTGTCGGCTCGAAGGGCGAATCCCGCTTCGCCGCCTCGGCCCGCCGGTCGGGGCCGCGCGGCGTCCGCGTTCACCCGCCGGCGCAAAAAACGCAGGCCGACGCGGCGGCCCGACTCCGGGCGACCATGCGCGTCCGGGTCCGGGATTCCGCGAGCGGCCTGCGGGGCGAAGCGCGCCGTGCGCGATTACGGCTTGACCGGTGGCTTGGCGGGCTTGGCGTCCTTCTTGGTGGTCTGGTCCACGACGGTCACGCCCTCGGGAGCCTTGAACACGAACCGATCCGGGCTGATCGCGGTATCGAACTTGATGTCGTGGTAGGTCAGGGTGGTGACGGGTTTGTTGTCCGGGCCAAACTGCACCATCTTGACCATCAGGCCGGTGTCTTTCTGGTAGTAGAAGACAGTCTTGCTGGCACCGCGCGGACCGGCTTTCTTCGGCGTGGCCTCGATGACGAACGTCTTGGCGCCGTCGACGCTTTCTTCGGGCAGCAGCTTGAGCGTGTTGTGCTTGCGGTACTGCTCGATATTGTCCTTCGGCCCGCCGGCGATGCGATCGTCCGGATCGGACTTCACGGCCATCTTGCGATCGCCGATCTGCTGGACGGTGTAGGTGAACTTGCCATCGGAAACGATGAGCTGCTTTTGCTGGAGCTTGTTTTCCTTTTCGCCCATTTTCTGGGTGACGTTGTTTTCGATCTCGACGCGGACGAGGTGTTTGCCGTCCTTCTTGAGCATGTCGAGTGTGCCGGTACCCTTGCCATCCATGACCATGGAGCCCATGGCCAAGTGGGTGTTGAGGGTCATCTTGGCGCTGACGGACTTGTGCTTGCTCCATGCCTGTTCGAGTTTCTGCTCGACGGTTGCCAGTTCGTCGGCCCGGGTCGTCGCCGCAGCCGCAACGAGCAAAGCGCTGAGCATGAGTGTCGTGCGCAACTTCATGTGTGATCTCCTGCCACCGGGGTTCTGATTGTTCGACCTGCCCCGCACAACGCGGCACCCTCGACTCGCGAGTGACCGCCGGCCGACGCTCCGCGCGCGGAGCGAACCCCGGACATGGCTGGCCGACGATAGACAACCCGGAGAGTATATCGCCGCCCTCCCCGCTCGGATAGTGCCTGAGCCGCGGCGCCGGGGCGTTCCCGCGGCGGGTGTCGACCGGCAGCCTGGGGGCATGGTTCGCCCCGGCGCCGGCGCGGGTCAGGGTTGTTCGACCATCTCGAACACTTCGAGCCCGTCGACCGGATTGGCCATCCCGACATAGAGCGTCCCGTCATGAGATTCCATGTTGCGCACGCCGTAGTTGTCGGGGTTGCCCAAGCCATCGTGGAAGAGCTGTTTCCAATGGATGCCGTCTTCGGAAACGTACAGTTCGGCCCCGATGCCGGCGAGCTGGTCGATC
>JALSRY010000051.1 GCA_026984555.1 Phycisphaerae bacterium | reverse complement strand
TGGGCGACTTCCGTCGCTGAGCGGTGTGGGTGCCGCGGATATTCCGTCTCTCGCCCCCGCCAGCAGTGGCCGAGCGGCGGGGGCGTTCTCACGTTCGTACGGACGGATCAGGAAGGATTACCGGGAGCTGCCGGCGTGATGGCGACATGCGTTCCGTCATCCCCACGCTCCATGATCGAAACCAAAGCGTTGGGGTCGGCCTGCTGACCATGCTGCTCTTCGCCGAAGCACGGCGAACCCGAATCCCGCGGACAATCCTCATCGTGCGATATGTAACCGCTACTGCTGCCCTTCATGGCATCGATCGTGGCGTAATCGACGATACCGGGACACTGGGTATTCAAGACCCACCCGCTGTCATAACCGTCCGGACATGTCGTTCTGTCGTACCAGGTGTCGTGGATGGGCAACCGGGCGCTGCAAGGGGTCACGTAGCCATACACGCGAACCACGGCTGTCTTGCAACCCGGCACATGCACCGTGCACGTCGTGCATGTTGTCCACGACACGGTTGTCGTTGAGGTCGATCCTGCCTGGAACTGGGGTGTCATCCGGATGCCGAGCGCGCCGCCCAACGCTTGGTTTACAGTGGCCTCCAATCCCAGTTCCACGCTCACGCTGGAACTTACGCTTCCGCTGTCCTGTACGGTTACACACAGACTTTGGCTGCACTCAAGGCCGAGCCGCGAACCACACGAATCACAGGTCATCTCCGCCTGGGACACCGGTATGCGGTTGTTTGGATCGGGAGGCGTGACGTCCACATGGTCAAAGTCAGGACTCCTGAAACTATGGAGTTCCACTGTGCAAGCTGCATCAACGACGACCGGGTGGGGGTGACAGTTGGCGGACTGGGCACGCGCGGCGGCGATGCAGAACCCACACGCCATGATGCCGGCGAACAGCGGACGGGAATGCTTGTACGACCTGGAATTGTTCGTGTCATGGTTCCTTTCGTTGCTGATGGTTTTGAGGATTCGACCCCACCCCCTGCTTTTTGCGCAGTTCCCGGGCCTGGTTCGACTCGGGATAGCGTTCGAGCAGTTGTTGCCGGTAGACGGCGGCGGCGTCAGAATCGCCCAACAGCTCGTAGATCCGCGCCAGTTCGTTGAGCGCTACGGGAATCCACAGGGCGTCGGGATAGTCGGAGATGATGGTCTGGTAATATTCGATCGCCTTGTCATACTCTCGAACCCGACTCGATCCATACGCCTGCGCTAAGGACTGGAGCAAGCCCAATCGCCCGTTGCGTGATGCGCTCCGGGTACCGTCCTCGATGGAATCCAACAAGGGCTGGAGCCAGTAGATGCATTGCTCGGCATCGCCGTGGATGCCGGACCAGAAACCCAGTTCATGGGCCAACCTTCGATACACCTTGGGATCGTCCTTGTACTGTTGTGCGTAGCGCTCGAGCGTTGCGAGGTAGACTTCGCCGTGATCAGGATCCAACGCTTGGGCTTCGAGCAGGATGGTTCCCCACACAGGCATGTTGTTAGCCGGATGTTTGCGAAGCTCGCGGTAGAGAGCGGCGGCTTCCTCGCCCTTACCTTCTGCCACGAGCGCTCTGGCGAGTTGGGGGAAGATGTACGGCTCCGAGGGCAGTCCAAGCCGTTCACGCACCGCCGGCGGCAGGTCGTTGTACAGGTCGAGGTACTGGCGGTAGTACGCCGAAGCCGGCTGACCAAGCATCCTCGGAGAGAGCTGCTCGGCGGGGTCGCGTTTGCTTTCGTCCAGCGATATGAGGCGTGCTTTTCGCAACGGGATCGTGTACCGCATGTAGTCGTACCGGTGGCGAATGTCGTCCGGCAGGTTGTCGATGGCTTCCGCCAGTGCTTCGATGTCATCGAGCGTTTGCCGCACATTGGGGCGGTTGGGTGAAAGAGTATCGTTTTTCACCAGGCGGTCGAGCATGATGACTTTTTCCGAGGGCTTGACATAGGGATGTTCGATCGCCTGGCGAAGTAACCGTTGGGTCAGCGACCGATCATAGATGTCGGCGGGTGCACCGAGAAAAACCACGGCCTCGAGAATGGCAGACGGCGTCTCCGGGTCGTCAGGATACTGGTCGATGACGTCCAGGAGGCGCTTGTACCAGTAACGCGCGGCTTGGCCTTTTGGTGTGTTGATCACCATGATCGATCCCTCCCTGCTCGCATTCGAGCTGGAAAGCGCCTGGAGTACGCGACCGACCGGAGTATCAGAATAGGGTCCCACCCGCGGCGGCCCCGCGGACGCCGTTTCGTCCACCGCTGTGTCGGCGGGTTCGTCTGCCGTTTCTGGAAAGTCGGAAGCGCCGGGCGACACTGGCGGCGCCAACGGGGTGGTGGAATCGGTGTTGTCGGGATCGTCCACAGTGTGAGCGGCCTGCGGATGCTCCATGTGCGATGACCGTGCGGCGGTCACGCGGCGGCTGTGTCGGCGTGTGTGCCTGCTTATCGTAGGTGCTGTCGGCCCGGCTCGATCAGGCGGGTGTGGCGAATCGGCGACGGCCACGGGCGGTGATGTGGCGCGTGCGGCCACGGTGCCGCCGGCTTCCGGCTCGTTGGCGGAGTCGGCAGGCCTCGTGGGGCAGGTCGGTTGCGCAGCGGTTGCCTGGTGACGGCGTGGCGCGCGGTGGGTGCGACGGGAAATTGGGCGATACTTGGCGGTGGGGCGGGGTGCGACGTCGGGTGCTGGAGGAGCCGGTGCGATGTCGCGGCTGCTGTCGCGTTGTGCGGCAAAGTAGCCAACGAGGATCGCAACGGCCATGAGAGCGCCGGTTAATACGGCTGGTGTCCAGTGGGGTGGTTTGTGGTGTGCGTTGGTTTGCATCGCGCGGGCCCCCAGGGATGCCAATGTTGCTGTGTCTTGATCGATTATTGCAGTGTATCGCAGCGTCATATATATACTCATTCGTGCTGTGGATGTCAAGGATGAGTGCAGGCATTCTGTGTACTGTCGCAGGATTCGTCTGTGGGGGCTTGAGAATTGTTCATACAGGTCGCTGCCTCGATTGATTCTTGACACACTCCGAGGTCGAGCATGGTGCCGGCGGTATGTCTGTGGTGGTTGGCCGCTGTGGTCGTGTGGCAGCCTCTTTGGCGCGCGCTCCACCGTAATCCCCCAAACCGTTGTGGCACAATCGCTTTGAAAGACCATCCAAACCAGTCACACGGCATGGTTTGCAGATACGCTTGGGCGACGAGGGGCCCGGGCGCGATTTCGGGGGGAGGCTACGGATAGCCGGTACGGGCATGGCGTCGAGGCAATACGCGGCGCGGGTAGCGCCTTGTCGGGAGCAGAGCGTCGCGGACCGCGCTGGTGATCACGATGTGGCTGAGCGTCAACTACGCGGTTGCCCCAGCGAGTCGCTCGGGTTCCAGCAGAAGGGTGCCGGAGACGAATAGCGGCGGTGGCGCTGGGGGGGCTGGTGGATTCGTTCCACTTTTGTTTCCCCCTTCCCGTTTTTGTAACGCGCGGGTCGGTTTTTCAATGGGTGTGAATTTTGGCTAATTTTTTCAGGGGGCCGCTCGCGGTGGGTTATGTTCGTCGGCGAGGTAAGGAAACGTGCGTATGACGGTCCTGACTGCTGTTGCTTTCACCCGCTCGGTATCAGCCGCGATCGAGTGCACGCGCGTGTTGCAGCGCCGCGCGGCGGTGTCGCGGGTGGAGCGGTGTCAAGTATCGGATTGGGGGCAGCCTGCGGCGGCGCCGGCCGGGATCCCTGGTTGACTGGTGCTACAGCCTCCCGACGGCGCTCGCCGCCGCTTTCCTCCTCCCACCTGGCCGGGCCCGGGTCGGTCGAGTCCTCCCCCGACCCGGCGTCCCGGCTTGCATTCCCGGGCGTGGTCATCGCGATGGACACGACGCGGCCGCGCGTTTTTCCATGGGTTCACAGGAAGCTGCTCCGCCGCCTGTTTGCGGGGACGCGCACCGCGGGGGTCGCGCAGGGGTTGGGTGCTGCGTCCCACCGGGTGAGATTCCAGCCGGCATGGCGGGAAAACGGACCCCGTCCTGTGCGGGCCTGAGCCCAGGCGGTGGTGCTCAGGCGATCCGGCGAGGGGTTCGGGTTGTCCCGTTTTGCGCAGAGAGCCATTGGGTTTTCGGGGTAGGAGGGGCGTTTGCGGCGTTTCGGGAGCCGTTGCGGGCGGGAACTGGGGAAAAAATGGGATTTTGGTAGTTTTTTTGAATAGCGGCTGGTAAGTGAGTGTTTACTTATGCGTTATGGCCACCAAACGACCCAATAAGAAGCAGGCGTTACGAAACGCGGCCGTCCGTTTGGTCGCACGTCACGGCGTGGGGGGGACGACGGTGCGGCGGATCGCTCGTGAGGCGGGAGTAACGGAAGGGGCTTTGTACCGGCACTATGCCAGCAAGGCCGCTCTGTGCCTCGACGTGTACACGCGGATCGTGAAGGAGATGATCGCGGCGAAGGAAGCGATTCTGGGGAGCGATATGCCGGTTCGGGAAAAGATCGCGTGGTGGGTACGGGTTTCGTTCCGATCGTACGACCAGCACCCGGACGCTTTCACATTCGTGCTGTTGACGCCCCACGAATTCAGCGAGCGCGAACGTCCGATCGCCAACCGGCAGGGCGAGATTTTCATGGAACTGGTGGGTGGTGCGCAGGAACGGGGCGAGATCAGGCCGATGTCGCCCGCGTTGGCGCTGAGCCATTTTACGGGGGTGATGCTCAACGTGCCGCGTCTGATCAACGAGGGCCGGCTGCCGGCGCCGGCGTCGCAGTACGTCGACGAGGTTGCTTCGGCCGTATGGCGCATGTTGGGCACGCGGGTGTAACTGCCCGTGCGAGTGTGAGATAGCGACAGACGCCGGAGAAGGGCCGAACCGGCGAAGCGTGGCCGATGGGCCGAACGGGCCGCGCGAAATCTACCGCATAGCGATGTGTTGTTGGCCGGGCGTCCCCGTTGGGCGAGCGGCTGCGCGCGGGGTGAATGTTCATCCGGGGGCGTGAGAGGAGACGCCATGCAAACCTGTTTCAAACACCAAGTACGCGTATTGGTGGGAATGGTCATTGTGGGTGGGGCGCTGTTGCCAGGATGGGCGGCGGCGGAAGAGTTCCAGATCACGATCGAGAACCTGAGTCCGAACGTGCTCACGCCGGCGCCGTTCATATCACACGATGCGGGTTTTGATCTGTTCAGCGCGGGCGCGATGGTTTCTGCCGAGATGGAGATGCTCGCCGAGGATGGCATGCCAGGCGGGGTGGTGGGGCTGGCTGGAGGGGCGCTGGGTGGGGCGGTGGCGGATTTTGGCGTCGCGG
>JALSRY010000050.1 GCA_026984555.1 Phycisphaerae bacterium | reverse complement strand
GCAACACGCTGGCCAACCGTTTGCATCGCGACCTCGGCCGGCGCAACGGAAATGTGAACGACTGGGTTTCGATCGGCGCGGAGCGCGAGGGCTATACCTACCCGGACGGACTCGATGACAACCGCGCGCTCGCCGCGTACCTCCAGGTGTTCAGTCCGGGCTCGATGAAGTTGATCCCGGACAACGCCCGCAAGCCGTTGTTTCCCAACGCTCATGATTATGTGAACCCCTCCGGAAACGGCACGACGCCCGGCCGCGACGGCATCGTAGACGTGCTCGGCATCCACGACGCCTGGGGCGTCCCGCTCGACTACATGATCTATGCCAAGCTCGAGTGGGGAGTTGTGCAGCAATCCGGGGGCGGCGAGATCGCCGGCTGGAAGGTCGTCGAACGCCGGCCGGTGTTGCGTTCGCGCGGCGTGAAACGCGAGGTGTACGATGCGTGGGTGCAGTCCAACCCCGACGATCCCACGAGCCGCACCCCGCAACTGAATCCGCCCAGCAAGTGGATTTTCAGCGAGGCGCTGCCCAAGCCGTGGTTCGGCGGCGAGCCTTCGCAATTGCAGACGGACGGAACCATCGGCTTCAGCGGGGCAAACCTCGGCGGCTGGGTGCGGGTCGTCGGGTTGGCCGACGATTACGCCTATCGTCCCGACGATGACGCCGGGCAGTGAGATATTGTCGCCCATCGTGCGATCGCGGCCGGCTGCGGCCGCGGTGGACGGCCGCGAGTGCCACACCGGCTCGCCCCGGTCGAGCCACGCCGCGGGCCAGGGTCTTGTGCTTCTCCGATGGCCCGCACCGCCGTCGCTGTGCCCGTGCGGCGTCCGGCTGGACACGTGGGCTCATCGTACAATTCGGCAAACGTGGTTGCGGCGGGGTGTTCCCGCCTGTAGTTCCCGGGAAAACCCGGAACGCGACCCGGAGGATCGTTTTGCGACGCCATAACAGCCGACATGCGCAACGCCCATGCGACCGGCCCGCCCCGCGCGGATTCACGGTCGTCGAACTGCTCGTGGTCATCGGCATCATCGTGCTGGTGCTCGCGCTGGGGCTGCCGGCGTTCAACTCGATGGCCATCCAGCAGCGGGCGGCGAAAGCCCGGCAGTTGCTGAACGGTACGCTGACCCGCACGTACATCACCGCCGTCTCCAACAAGGACCTCGCCGCCGTTCGTATCTTTCCGGCCGCTTGGGATATGGACAGCAAAAGCGCCGGCGCCAATGGCGGCGCGGCCACGAGCGGACGCCAGATGATCGCGGCGTACGAGTGGAAACAAACCCCGACCGCTGACCCCGCCAACCCACTCCTCGTACGCATCGAGGAACGCTTCGAACGCATGGTCGGCGGGCCGAGCTTCCGTCTGCCACCGGATACGTGGGTGGCACCGATCGAGGCGTTCGCCGACGATCCGAACCGAGACGCCGTGTGCCACCACGACATGACCGGCGGCACCGACACGCTGGGCGACTTCACCCTCGACGGCGAAATCGGCCGATTCGAACTCGACGCGGCCGGCCGCCACGAGAACTTCTTCGACGCGGATGACTTCCTGATCGTCTTCGACCCCGAACAGGGCGTGCTGCGCAGCGCCCGCGGCATGCGCCGCAACGTCTGGCCCCTCTACGCCTTCGACCCTCGACCCGTCGGCGAAGCACCAACCGCCCAGACCGAAACGAGCGGCCAACGCGGCGGAAACGGCGAAATCCTGCGCGACTTCGCGTTCCAGCGGCACAACTACACCGGCGCCGTGGTCTACCAGCGTGAGCCGTTCGAAGCCCTCGGCAAGACCACCGACGCCGCCACCATCGAGGCCCGGCGCAACACGCTCCGGCGGCTGGGACAGGCCTACTATGTGGACCGCCACGGCGGGAATCTGGTCGCCGCCGGCTCCCTAGAGAACCAAGGTGGGTAAGCACGTGAAACGCAACCCCGAGACCGTCCACCCGCGTATGTCGCCCCCCCGGGTCGAAACCCACCGCCGTGCGTTTTCGCTCGCGGAGTTGATGATCGCGCTGGTGATCCTCGGCTTGGGGCTCCTGTTCATCGCCGCGGCGTTGCCGGCCGGCCTGGAGTACACGCGTCAAACAGTGGACAAGGCCAACGCCGAAGCCGCCGGCAGCTACGCGCTCGACGAAATCGAGGCGGCGCTGCGCACGTCCAACGATCTGTACGACCATACCCTGGCGACGCTGACGCCGCCCGTGATCGAACGCTTGGACTGCGTCCATCGGCCACGCGAGCGCAAGCTCCCCATGCCCCCCTCGACGATCAACCGCTTCCCCGTCCACGAGGTCTACGAGCCCTTTTTCAAGGTGCGCCCGCTCGTGGTGGGCAACATCCGCGTCGGTCCCACGACCACCGACCGCGAGCTGGTCGACGACACCGAACAGGTGATTTCCGCCTACCTGCTGGCCCTGGGGTTGTCGCTGCCCAACGATCCGCTGGAATACGATCTCAACCGCCTGGCGGGCACGGGGCTGAGCCTCGGCGAAAACCCTGTGCTCCCCGGCGTCACACGCGTCTATCCCCCCATCCAGCCGGTGGCACCTTACGACGTGCTGTCGTTCATGCAGGATCGGCCACCCTATCCCCAGTACCTCGCACGCTACTTGCCCGCAAACAACGTGCTGACCTTCGAGCAACGCAAGGCCGAACGAGAGAAAGCTCTCGATGCCCGGGTCGGCTGGACGGCGTTTTACCGCCGCGTGTCCTACGAAATCGACGACCCCGACGGAACGCCCGGCAATGGCGACGAAACCGCCGCCGACCCGCTCACCTATGAGATCATCGTCGTGGTCACCCGCCGGACGTCCCGAAACCACCGCTTCGCCCGCCAGGATCTGACCAACGGGGCCGGCTTGCAATTGTTCGAGCAACCGCACGCCGCCCCCGCGGACTTTTCCGACCCCAGCCCCAATCCGCCTACGCCCGGCATGATCGGCCTCGATGGCGGAAGCGACCGGTTGGCGCCCACTCCCTGGCTGATCGTCTTCGATCACAGCAGCCCCGACCCGGCGTTGCCGCTGATGGAAACCTTCGGCAACGGGCTGTACGACACGACGCCCGGATCCGACCGCGTCTTGTTGCCCAACACGGGGTTCACGCCGCCCCCGACGCTGACGTTTCACTGCACGCCCGAGGTTGATCCGCTGTTGCCCGTCGGTAGCGTGTTGATCCCCGCGTTCAACGACGCACGCTACGTCGACCTCGCCGCCGGGATCGATTCTCGCCAGAGCGGGTTCGTCCCCGCCGCTCCCGAAGCGCTGCCCATCTACGAAATCACCGACCGG
Source organism: Phycisphaerae bacterium (assembly GCA_026984555.1). GTDB lineage: Bacteria > Planctomycetota > Phycisphaerae > UBA1845 > Fen-1342 > JALSRY01. The sequence goes on along the minus strand of JALSRY010000050.1, from coordinate 2,011 downwards.
CCCGATCGCACGACCGTGGTCGTGAAGAACAACGGCTACTACCCCTGGCTGCGCTCGCGAAACGCCAACGACACGCAAGGATTCCCCTGCTGGATCATCCCGCCCTGTTTTGCCGAACGGGCAAACGGGCAGCCGGTCTACGACCGATCGTCACCGATCATCCGCGTCTTTCGTGAGACGATTCAGATTCCCGAGATCCACCGATGAGCATGTGTCGCCTGTCAACTCGCCTTGGTCCAACGCCCCGTCGGCCCAGCCCCCGGCCCGCGTTCACGCTGATCGAGATGCTCGTCGCGCTGGCGGTGATGGTGCTGGCGATGGCGATGGTGACGACGGTATTCAGCGTCACCGCCAAGACGACGGCGACCTCCGCGGCGGTTTCCGAGGCCCAGACGCTGGCGCGCAACTTCGCGCTCCAGATCGAACAGGATCTCCGCTACTGCGACCCCACCCGGAGCGTGCTCGTGCTCGTCGGCCGCACGCAGGCCGCCGCGCTCACCGAGGACCAGCGCCAGGCCGGGCTGCATTACCGCCAAATGGTCGGCGATCCCGGCAATGTCGACTCCAGCCTCGATCCGAGATTCGCGCCCACCCCACCGCCGGAATACTCCGATCCGCGGGCCGACATCCTGATGTTCTTCACCCAGCGGCCGAGCGCGTCCCAGACGCCGCCGGTCAACCCCGTCGATGATTTCGGCCGCGCGCTCCAGCGTGGCGCCAAGCTCGGTCCCGTACAGGTCATGTACGGCCACGCCACCCTCGATCGGGCCGTCCGCAGCGGCAGCACTTGGACCTTCGCCGACGACCTTACGTATATCGAGACGGACCCGGCGACCATTCTCAGCCCGTTGCCCCTCACCCGCTGGCATCTGGCCCGCCGCGCAGTCATCATCAACGACCCCGGCACCTCCGGAACCCCCGGGGCCAATCCGCCCGCGTTCGATTCCAGCACCTTTCAACGCGTCGTTCACGGCATGAGCACGGACGCGCGCTACGCCGGCGACGCCGTCACCTTCAAGCTCGATGAGTACCTGCGCTGGTTCTCGCCCGTCCCGCCCAACCAGGGCGCCGGCATCGGTCCCCTGGCACTCAAGAGTCCCTACGGCGTGATCGTCGGCCCAGGCGGTTACCAGCCCCAGGCCTCCCTGCGCTGGGGGGCAGCCGAGATCAACCTTGTACTCCAAAACATGTACCCAACCAGCCCCGCGGCCCTGCTGCATCACTTCGCCACCGTTGTCGAGCAGCCGCCGGAAGGGCTGCGCGACAACCTGGCGCTCGATCTCGTTCCAGGTTGCGCGTGGTTCCAGGTTGAGTTCCTGATGCCGGAGGATCCGCGAAACAGCAACGAAAGCCCGTTATCGGACCAACGCCGCGACACGCCACGCTGGGTCAGCGTGACCCCGGGGTCCACGTATGTGTTCGTCCCGGACACCGACGAGAATCGTCGATTGGTTCAGTCACAGGTGTACCCGCCCGGCTCGCCACGCGCCGGCATGCCGTTGCCCGCACCCAACCGGCTCCGAAACTTCGCTCAGGTCATTCCGCCGAGCATGGCGAGGGCTCTGCCCGCGGGATTCCAGTTACCCCACAACGGCGATACTGTGGACAACCGCATCGTCCGGCTGTGGCCCTACGCGATCCGGGTGACGATTCAGGTGATCGACCACAACGGCCGCCTCGAACAACCGATTCAACGCAGCGTCGTGCATTGGTTCCCGTAACGAGCGGCGGCGGGAATGGCTGGCGCCGAGCGAGTGGGTTCGGCGACAGATCGGTAAGTCCTCTCTTTACAGGTTGTTACGCTTCTTGCGGGACGCGTGGGGCGCTTGACCTGCATAGGACAATAGAAACGGGAAATGGTTCGCAAAGCCCCGTGAGGGAGCGATGAGCAAACGTGTAAAAAATAATCGTCGAGCAACCGTCCTGATTCTGGTGGTCAGCCTGTTGGCGCTGTTGTTCGTCCTCGTCACCGGCTTTATCAGCATCGCGCGGGTGGATCGCCAAACGATCG
>JALSRY010000049.1 GCA_026984555.1 Phycisphaerae bacterium | reverse complement strand
GGGTCGGCGCGGAGCGCGCCGCGCGACGAAACGCCAGGGATGGCGCGATGGCCAAGCGGTTCACCTTCCGTCTGGAGACACTGCTGCGAATCCGCACGATGCGCGAGCGGGAAGCGAAGCGCAACGTGGGCGCGAAACAGGCGGAAATTGCGCAACTCGATCAGCTCAATCGCAAGACGGCGGAGGAGATCGGCCGGCGGCAAGCGGCGCTGCGCGATCATCAGCACGGCGTGTTGGCGCCGGCGGAGCTGGTACGCCAGCGCGCGTGGATTGCGCACTTGCGCAACACGATCGCGCAACGGCAGGCGGCCCGCCGGGAGCTGGTCGAAGAGCTCGATCGGTTGCTGGTCGAGTGGCGTGAAACGCGTACCCGGAAACGGATCATCGAGAAGCTGCGTCAGCGGCGGTGGGCGCAGTACAGGCGTGACCGCGGTCGTCGCGAACAGGCGGAGGCGGATGAACTGGCACAACAGTTGCACGGGTTTGGCGGCGCAAGCGCCAGGCGCGATGTCATGCCCTAGCAAATGGGTAGCTCGGGAGCAGGCGTGCTCGGGAAAGTGTACAACGCGTTCGCGGTGATCTCGATTGCGCACATGTTGGCACTCGGTGCGCTCGTCGGGATGCTTTATGCGCGTGGGCGGCTCACGCCCGAGCGGATCGAGGCGGTTGCGAAGGTTCTGCGTGGGGAGGACGAGGCCGGCGCATCCGCGGCGGAGCCCGCGGCGCAACCGGAGCAGGCGGCCCCCGGCCCGGCGAAGAAGCGGTCGGCGGAGGAGATTCGCCGCCAGCGTGAGGAGGATCAGCTTCGGCGCGTGCTGGGAGAGCGGGCGTATCGCGACCGGATCGCGCAACGTCGTTTGCTCGACCAGGCACTCCAGCACCTGATCAGTGCGCAGGAGCAGTTCGAGGCCGAGCAGGCTCGCGTCGCGAAGGAGCTCGCGGAGCAACGCGGCAAAGCGACGGACGAGGGGTTCGAGAAGCAGAAGAAGCTCGTGGCGCGTTTGTCACCCAAGCTCGCCAAGGAGCACATTTTGATGACCTACCGGCAGTCACCGGCGGACGCGGTGCGCCTGTTGGCCGCGCTGCCCGAGTCGGTGACGGCGGACATCCTGGGGCAGATGAAGTCGCCCGAGGAGCTCAAAGTCATGCACGAGCTGCTGGAGCGGCTCGGAAAGCAAAGGGTGGATCAGTTCACGCCGGGGTCAGGGAAGACCGCGGGCAACTGACAAACGGATCCGGGCGCAACGCACCGGGTCGAGGTGTTGCCATGCAGGTCAGCCTGCTTGTCTCCCCCGGGGCAGCGCGCGGCGAGAAGGCCGCCGGCGGTGCCGTGGTTCCCCTGATTCCAGACATGGCCCAGACGGTGGGCGAGGACGGCACGGAGGCATTGCGGCGGCGTGCGCGGCGTGACGATCGCGCGCGGGAGCGAGCGGCCGAGGTTCTGGCGCCGACCGGTTCGGCCGCGGTGATTCAGGATGCCGAGCGGCGTAGTGTTCCCGGCAGCCGGAGCTTTCGCCGACAGACGGCCCGCGCGGCGGGGGCGGAGCAATTTTCGCAAGAGCGTGAGCAATTCCGCCAGGCGTTGCGCCGGGTGAGTCGCGAGGGTTCGCCGGCGCCGACTGTTTCGCCAGACCGGGGCGAGGAGAAGGTTGGGGTGGCGGATCGTTCCGCCGGCGAAGATGGGGGTGACCAGAAGCGATCGGCGGGGGGGGCAACGCCTTCGTCGGCCAAGTCGGGCGCGCCGGTGGCGCCGAAGGGTGGTGTTGCGGCGGTGTCCACGGCGTGTTCGGGGTGTGCTGATCGAGTCACGGCGCGGGATTCGGTTTCGGTGCCGACGCCGACGCTCAGCGCGCTGGCGACGGCGATGCGTATCCGCGCGGTCGAGAGCGCGGAGGTTCCCCGGCCGGCGGGCGGGGCGCCGGTCGCGGCCGCGGGGCGCGCGCCGGGGGCGGGGAAGGCTGGGGTTTCGGGCGGCAGCCGGGCGGGAGCGGACATCGGGGCGGCTCGGGGCGCGGAAGTACGGCGGGGGCGTGGGCGGGTGGCGTCGTCGCGAGCGCGGTTTGCGGGAGCGGCAAAAGATGCTCGCAAGGACGCGAATATCGAGCGAATGGTGCGCGTCATTCGCGCCAGCTTCAAGGCGGGTCGGTCGCGCACGGTGATGCATCTCGAACCGGGGCGGCTCGGCAGCTTACGGCTGCAACTGGACTTGCGCGGCGAGGGGCTGGCGGTGCGGATCGACACGAGCACCGAGTTGGCACACCGCTTGCTGTCGCGGGAGACGGACAAGCTGCGGGACGGTTTGGAGGCGTCGGGGATCCGGCTCGAACGGATCGAGATCAGGCCGCCGAGCCCGGCGCCGCCCGGTGCCGAGCAGGGCCACCCGCAGCAGGGGGGGGTTGCCGATGGGGGGGGCGGCGGTGCGGCGCAGCCGAATGCGGAGCACTCGGCGGGGCATGGAAGGGAGTCCTCCTTCGCGGAGTCGGCGGGGCCGATGTCCCGCGAGTCCGACCCGGAGCCGGCGGCGGAGTCGCTGGTGAACGTGATCGCATGAGTGGATGCGGAGCGTCGCTCGTGCCGGCCAGACAACGGCGGATGTAATTCCATGGAAATCAGTGCGATCGGGATGGGGACGCCGAGTTCGCGGGCGTCTTCGGGGCGCGGGCTCAGTGCGCTCAAGAGCGAAGACTTCTTCAAGCTGCTCGTGACCGAGATGCGCAACCAGGATCCGCTCCAGCCCTCGAAGACCGAGGATGTCATCGGGCAGGTTTCGCAGATTCGCACGATCGAGCAATCCACGAAACTCACCGACACGCTGGACCAGATGACGCAACAGCAGCGTATCGGTGGTGCCAGCGCGCTGATCGGCAAGTATGTCCAGGCGATCCAGACGGGTCCGGACGGAGCGCAGTCGCTCCACGCCGGCGTTGTGACGGGGGTGCGGTTCGTATCGGGCGGCGGGGTTGTGCTGGAGCTGGACAACGGTGACGCGGTTGCGGCCCGTGACGTGGTACGTGTCAGCAACCTGGCGGACCCGGCGTTGATGAGCACGGTCGAGGACGACGCGGCCGACGACACGGACAAGGGTGATGGTTCGCAGAAGAGCCGCCGGCCGGCGACGGGACATCGGGGTGGTGGCTGGCTCGGGCTGCGCGGGTGGCTGCATCTGTGAGGCGGTCGGCGGCGCCGGGCGGGAGACAGGCGTGCGGGGCGGGTATCGGCGCGTCTGGTGGGGTCGTAGCGCAAGGGACGGCGGGGGGTGCTCGCAGTGGGTAGAGGTGCGATTCGATGGGACTGACGTCGGCCATGTACACCGGCTTGAGCGGGATGAACGCCAACCAGACCCGGCTCAACACGATCGGCGACAATATCGCGAACGTGAACACGACGGCCTTCAAGGGGTCGCGCACGCTGTTTCAGACGCAGCTCGCCCGGCTCGTCTCGATGGGCAACGGGCCGAGCACGACCAGCGGCGGGGTGAACCCCACCCAAGTCGGGTTGGGGGCGGTCGTCGGGGCGACCCAGAAGAACTTCAGCCCTGGATCGATCGAGACGACCGGCATTGCCAGCGACCTGGCGCTGGACGGCGACGGATTCTTCATTTTGCGGCGACCCAACGGACAGCAGGTGTACACGCGTGACGGAGCGTTTTCGCTCGACGCCGACAATCGCCTCGTGTCGGCGGACGGCTACGCGGTGCGTGGTTTCGGCATCGACGAGAACTTCAACGTTCAGCCGAACGTCCTGACCGACCTGACGATTCCGGTCGGGACGCTGACGATCGCCCGCGCGACGGAGAACGTGAGCCTCGACGGCGACCTCGCGGCGGGAGGCACGGTTTCGACGCAGGGTTCGACGCACGTTTCCCAGGCACTGGTAGACGGCAGCGGCAACGCGGCCAGCACCGCGACCGCGTTGACCGATGTGCGTTCGGCGAGCGCCGCGGGGACTCCGCTGTTCGCCGCCGGCGACACGATCCGCGTATCGGGGCTCGACAAGGGGGACCGGCAGTTGCCCGACCAGACGTTCGTGGTGGGGACGGACGGGACGACGCTGGGGGATTTCGCCGACTGGCTGGAGCGGGTCGCGGGTATTCAGGATGTGGATGGTGTGCCGGGTGATCCGGGTGTGGTGGTCGAGAACGGGGCGCTGGTGATTCGCAGCAACGCCGGCGAGCAGAACGGGCTGACGATCAACGCGACGGACATCACCTCGGACAATGCCGGGACGGGCGTACCGTTTACGTTCTCGCAGACGGCCCAAGCGAACGGGTCGAGCATCATCACGTCGTTTACGACCTACGACTCGCTCGGCACGCCGGTGATCGTGTCGGCGACGTTCAGCCTCGAACAGGTGGACGCGACGGGGGCGGTGTGGCGGTTCTACCTCGAATCGCCCGACAACGCCGGCAACAGCCGGGCGTTGGGGACGGGGACGGTGACGTTCGACACGGCGGGCAATGTGCGCAGCGTGTCGGGAAACCAGGTGTCGATCGACCGGTCGGAGAACGGGGCGGCTTCGCCGCTGGTGTTCAACCTGGATCTGTCGCGGATTCACGGGCTTTCGACGGCGACGTCGGCGGTGATCATGGCCGAGCAGGACGGGTACCCGCCGGGGACGTTGGCTTCTTACGGGGTGGGTTCGGACGGTGTAATCAACGGGACGTTCACGAACGGGATGACGCGGTCATTGGGTCAGGTGGCGGTGGCGGTGCTTCCGAACCCGGAGGGGCTGATCGCCGACGGCGAAAACGTGTACACGCTGGGGCCGAACACGGGCGAGCCGGCGGTGACGTCGCCGGGGCAGTTCGGGGCGGGGCAGGTGCTGGGCGGTGCGCTGGAGTTGTCGAACGTGGACTTGTCGCACGAGTTCATCGGGCTGATTACGTCGAGCACGGGTTTCCAGGCTGCCAGCCGGGTCATCAGTACGTCGTCGGACATGCTCGATCAGTTGTTGCTGGTCGTGCGGTAGGTTGGAAGGCGAGGGGAGGCTCGCGCCCGCGGGTGTGGCGGTGAACGGGAGAGTTTGCGGGCATGATTCGACTCACGCGTCTCAACGGCCGGCCGTTCGTGCTCAACGCGGAGCAGATCAAGACCGTCGAAGAGACACCCGACACGATGATTACGCTGCTGAGCGGCGATCAGATCGTCGTGCAGGAGGCGATGGAAGAGGTCGTGCGGCGAGCGGTCGAGTATGCCCGGCGCGTGCGCACGTTTCGGGCGCCGTAAGCTGGTGTCCGGGTGCAGGGGCACGTTGGGCGGGAACGGGAGCGTCGCTTGGCGTGTGCGGGGGGGGGACTCGAGCGGGG
>JALSRY010000048.1 GCA_026984555.1 Phycisphaerae bacterium | reverse complement strand
CGAGGCGGCGTCGATGCCGTCCGCGACCGCCGTGTCGTCCGGCGCAACGATCGTCGAGTGCGACGGGTCGGTGACTGCTTCGAATACGATGGCCAGCGGGCCGATTTCGGCCGCGTCGGCGGCGACGAACGCCTCGATGCTGAGCGCCTGCGCGACGTCGCTTGTCAGCGCGAAGCGAACACGCCCTTCGGCGTCGGTCACGCCCCCGTTGGTCGCCGACACGGTGACGTTCGGCGGCAACGCCGCGTTGCTGGCCTGGCGCAACTGCACCGCACGGCCGGCGATGATGTTGCCGAACTGGTCGGCAAGATCGACATCGACCCATATGGGGTCGCTTCCGTCGGCCGCCGCCGTGCCGTCAAAACCGGATACGAACGCGATGGCGGAACTGGCGGGGTCCGTGGCCCCCGGCTCGATGGTCACGTCGACCAGCGCGGTGGGCGTGTCGAGAAAATTGCCGCCGCCGACGTTCACCCGCACGTCGATCTGTGTCTCGTCGAGCGTCGCCCCCGCCGCGTTCGTGGCCCGGAAAAAGATGTTGGAGAAGCGGACCTCCGAAGCGGTCGTGCTGGCGGTGTTGACCGTGAACACGATGGTGTCGGCGGTCGGCGTCGCCGTGTTGCTCACGAGCGTCAGATCGCCGCTGGTGACGGTGGCCGCTGCGTTTTGCGTCACATCGAACTCGAAATTCGCCGGTGCCGTAATCGTGATCGTCGCACCCGCGGTCCATTCGCCGTCGAATGCTTCCCCGATCTCGGGCAACGTGGCGAGGCCGGAAAACGTGCCGGAGGCCGCCGAATCGGCGCTGATCGTCATCGTCCCGACGATCGTCACGTTATCGGCCAGCGACGGCAGCGCGGCAAAGAAGATCGCCAGCGCGACGGTAACGAGCCGGCGGACGGGTGGGGTTGCGACGGGTTTGCATGAACAACGACGCATGGGTGTTCCTCCTGCCTCCGTGCGATACGCCGCGCGCGGCGACCGCAGGGAAGGGACCGCTGGTTATGTCGATGTGCCGGCGTTCGGCACGTTCCTTGGCGAATGGTTCTCAGATCGTGCCCGGATGCTCGCGGTGTCGCCGACGGCCGACGGCCCGACCCGTCGCGGCGTCCACCCGAGCCGATATCCCCCACGGGTTCCTCTGACGTGCACGCCCCACCGGCATGTACGCCGGAGCCGGAAACGTGTCGCCCGATCATCATCCATTGTAGGTGCCCCGAAACCGTAATTCTGCGCGATTCCGCAGTTTTTTGCGGCGAGTTTTCGCCCACCCGCAACCCGGCGCAGCCGAGCCGGGGCCGCTGGTCGGAGACGAAGCCTCTTTTCCGGGTTGTGGTCGCCCCTGGAACCGATAATTCGTCCCCCGCGCTTCACGGGGAAGCATACGTTTGTCTCAGCGCAGGCCGCCGAGGCCGGCGGGACCGGGGGTCGGGACTCCGCCGAGCAGTCCCGGAATCGCCAACTGGGCCAGCCCGCGGAATCCCAGGCCGCGGCTGCCGGTCTGCGTCAGCAGGCTGCGGGCCTGGTTGTTGAGCTGGATCGCCGTCACGCCCTCGGACAGGTTTGCCACGCTCAGCGCCGCCGGCGAAAGCAGCGGCACCTCGTTGGCCGCGGGGAAGCCCGTGGTTTGGGGCACGCTGCTGGGCGGGGACACGGGGCGTTGCGGCCGCGAGACGGACGTTACGACTTGGCGAACTTCGGGCTGGAACCGCCGGGCTTCGAGCCGGGCCTTGACGTATTCCTTACCGCCGTAACGCTCCCACGAGATGATGTTCTCGAACAGGGAGCTCTCGACCCCCGGGCGAACGGTTTGGGCCGAAGCGACGCCGAGCGCCGCGCCCCACGGGCGCTCGAAGCCGCGCTCGCGCAGCCAGGCGGCCGCCGGCGCGGTCGAGACCTCATCGCCGACAATGCGCAGCATGTCGCCGTCGGCCAGCGAGTGCGGCGCACCCAGGACGCGCAACGCCATGGAAGGCGGCAGATCGGGCGCGGCGGTGTAGGCCAGTGCGATTTGTTCGGCGTTTCGTTCGGCGGCGAACTGCCCCGGAGGGATGACGGCTTGCACCCGAGGGGTATCGGGGGATGCTCCCGGGACGACCAGGATCAGCGGTGTGGCGCCCTCCGCGGGCCACTGGCTGGCGAACAACACCCGCCCGTCGCGAAGTTCGATAAGCGTCTGGTCTTCCTGCGGGTCGAAACGGAGCGACGCCGGACCGAGCACGATCATCACCACGTCCCACTCGGTGACGAGCATGAGCTGGTGGTCGCTGGTGACGCTGACCTGTCCGGCTTCGATGGTGTCCGTGTCTTCGGCAGCGGTGCCGAGCTGCCAGCGCTCACCGTCGGTGGTTTCCAACCATGCCGCCCCTTCGGCGGAAACGCTGGTGACGTAGGTGAGGTCCTGCGCTCGGAGGGGTGTGCCAACCGCCGCCAGTCCGGCCGCGAGCGTGACAAGTCGCATGGGGGTTGATCGCAACATCGTATTCCTCGGGTGCGTGGCTTCGAGGGCTCGTCCGAGTTCGCCGGCGTGTTGTCGGCGCGAAAAGAGTTTCAGAAACTCACGCTCAGTCGCAGGCCGAAGATGGCCCGGTTGTATTCGTACACACGTTCGTGCAGCCGATCCCAGGTATTCGAATCTTCGTAGGTCAGGGAAACGCCGGCTCGGAGCTTGACCTCGAGCGAAGGAAGGTCACGATCCTCCCCGCGGGCCACGAACCACCGCGTCAGACCGAAATCGTAGGTCTGCACGAAGTCCGACCGCTCGTTGCGGCGATAGTCGAACAGGCTGGGCGCGGCGTAGTCCTCCCAGGTGAACACGCTGTCGAGCGTGAACGCCATCCGCCACGGCAACGGTACGGCGACGCCCGCGAGGATCGAGTGCCCGGCGAGATCGAACTCGGTGCCGCGCGTTCGCTCGTCGCGGAAGACGTAACCGACGCTGGCCTGGAGCCATTCATTGCCGAGTGCCCGGGTCTCGTCCTCGTGGGCCGCGAAGTACGAAGGCCAGAGGTCCGTCGCTCGCAGCAGGTTGAACGTGTGCCGGATGCCGACCGACTCGTACTCTCCGTCGCGGTTGAGCCGCCAATCGCCGATGTCTTCGAGGTAGTCGCGGTACTCGTAGTTGTACCACAAGTCCGTTCGGCCGGTTTCGTCCGCGGCGGCTCCGCCGCCGCGCCGCCAGATACGCGAGATCACCGGGGTGATGCGGTTTCCGGAGATGAACGGGGCGGCACCGAGCAAGGTGTAGGTGTATTCGTACTCGACGCCGACGTAGAGATCGGTCAGGGGCTGCCAGTTGACCCAGGCCCGGCCGGCGTACTGGTTGAGGTTGAACTCGTGGACGCTTGGATGCCAGGCGTGCGTGGTCGCGCCGCCCACCCCGACCGAGAGACTCTCGCCCAGCGGCAACTCGCGGGCGCCGAAGTAACGGCTGACCGACACGCCGGCGTGGGTGTTGAGCGTCCAGTCCCACTTGTGGGACACGTCCAGCGGCAAGAGCGTGTTCTTGCCCAGGAGAATCACGTTCGTGTCGTATCCGGTGCCGATCGAGAGTTCGCCCTGGATGTCGAGCCGGCCGATGGGCGTCTCGAACGAGGGCGGCCGCGGGGCCTGCGATTCGATCTCGTCGAGTTTTTCAAGAATGCCGGCGGCGTGCTCGCGGAGCCGGGTGGTGTCGTTGTCACGGACGTATTCGAGCAGTCGGCGGGCCTCACGGTTGTCGGCCTGTTGGAGGGCTACGAGGCCGCGATAATACGACACGACGTGCTGAAACTGCTGGTAGTGCTCCTCACTAAGCGCGTGACGCGCGGTCGGTTGTTCGTCGTAGCGGGCGCGATCGACACCGGCGATACGCGCGGCGCTGTCGAAGGCGGCGATCGCTTTCTGAAAGTAGCCGTTGGCTTTTTCCCAGTGGCCCGATTTGGCGTTGTGATCTCCAAGACGGTAATCCGCGACGCCGAGGTAGAAGAATCCGTAGCGGTCGTCGCGGCCTGCGTCGGTTTGCTCGACATAGGCGCGCAACGTCTCCTCGGCCTGAATCGCCAGCTCGACCGGCTGACCGGCTTCGACGGGTTTGTCCGCCGCGAGCTGCGAAACACCCAGCAGCAACGCCGCCTCGACCGGGGTGACCGTCGGGTCGGCCTGTTGCGTGACACGCTGGAGGTTCTGGCGGGCCAGGTCGAACAGGCGGATGGCCTCGTCGGCGGTGTCCGCGGCTTGCGCCTTGGCGAGCCCGTCGGAAAGGTATATCAGCCCCAGGTAGTACAGAGCCGCCGCATGGTCGGGGTTGCGTGCCAGGATGGATTCAAACTGCCGGCGGGCTTCGTCGAGATCGCCCGCCATGTACGCGCGAATGCCGTGATTGACCGCGATCAGGTCGGCCAGCGGCGCAGACGGTGCCGTCGTTGTCCGCGTAGTGGCCTGGGACGCCGGGGGAGCCGCGGGCGGCTCTGCGGCGGTCAGACGCAGGGCGGTCACGAGAAGGAGCGCGGCCGTCACGCTCGGGCGCCACGCTCGACGGGAGGATGAGCATTCCATCACGGGGCGGCCTCCTCCGACGTTCCCGGTTGGCCGGAGACGCCTCTAGGTGGTTGCGTTGACGAAGATCGTGAACAACTGGCCCACCACGTCGGCGGTGATGCGCGATATCTCGACGCGGAAGAAGTCGGCGAGTTGCGGACTGCTCACGCAGCCGCCCACGATGAACAATGCGCCGCCGGCGCAGGCCAGACGAATGTGTTTCCAGGACGCACGCATGGATCGTTTCTCCTTCGGACGGGTGCAGCCTCCGGGACGAGGGCGACCCGCGCATTGCGAAGCGGCGGGGGCCGCGCTAGGCGGACAGACGGACCAGTGCATTATCCATGATGAAAAAGACCGCGTCCGAGAGGAAGTTGGCGGCCTGCCGGGTGACGACCTCGCTGGCCAAGGCACTCAACGTATCCTGGTTGAGCGTGCAACTGCCGGCCTGCAATACGCACCCGCATGCCAAAACACCCCAAACCCAACGCCACCTGCGGTTTCGTCGTTTCATGACCTTGCAGATCCTTCCGAGATGACGGGAACACGTGGCGACCGGAGACCCGGCAACGGAAAACACGCCACCTGCCCCCATAACAGGACAATCCTGCCCGAATACCGTGCCCAGCACGCGCGAAAGTAAACACGCCATGCGCCGGCGTCAAGAACAAACGCTGTTTTTCGAATCACACGGAATTATGCACCGTCACGCGGTGCCGCGAGGGCGGAGTCCAGGCGATCACACGCCCGCGGGGAGGAGGGATTGCCGGTCAATCCGATCGGGGAGCCA
>JALSRY010000047.1 GCA_026984555.1 Phycisphaerae bacterium | reverse complement strand
CGTGCTCCCGAACCTTCATCGCGTGTCCTGGAACATCCGACGTGGTGAGCAAATCACCCGGCTGAATCGCGCCGTGCGAGGCGTCGCAATATACCCACACGCGCCCCGTGAGCGCGACCGCGTGCGCACCGTCGGCGAGGCTGTCCCTCTGCCCCATCAGCAGCCCCGGTTTGACCGCTCCCGCGCCGCTGAGAATCCCCGCGACCGTCCGATCGTAAGCCTTGCGGCTGATCACGAGTTTGCCCACATGAGCCGGATCGATCGAAACCACCATGCCGGGTTTGATTTCGCTCGCATCGGCGGCACGCACGTCGAACTGCTCGGAAAGATCCGCCCCGCCGAGAATCTGCACCACGTCCACCCGCAGGCGGCTTTCGCCGGTACCGGCGTAGTCCGCGTCGAGCTGACACGTCTGCGTACCGGCCGCGTTGCGCAGCGCAATGTCACCACCGTCGCTGGACTCGTCCGCCGAAATCTGCACGGTCTCGACGCCGGACGAGTTGTAGAGCGAGATCTCCGCCTCCGACGAGTTGCCGACCACGTCGAGCTCGATGCCCGTGGTCGTCCCGTCCGAGTAATAGAAGTAGGCGCCGCCGGCGTTCGACTCGTCCCCGTAGAGCCGCGCCGTGCGTGTTCCCGTGCCATTGCGGAGTTGTACGTCGCCACCGCTGCTGCCACCCTGCCCGTCGAGTTCAACGGTGGTCGTGCCCGCTGCGTTGGATACCTCCACGATGCCGCCACCGCTGCGATCGCCGTCGAGCACGATCGTCGTGTCACCGCTCGTGTTGGCCGCCCGCACGACGCCCCCACTCGAGCTGGTATCGAGCTGAATGCTGTTGGTCTGGGTCGAGCCGCTGCCGTCATACAGGCTCAGGGTGCCGGTGAAGAGCCGGAAGTTCAGACGCGGGCGGTTCGGATCGCCGGCGACGAACTCGATCGCGTCGCCGGGATAGCCGGCGGACGGAAAATCGCGATACTGGATACCCCACGTCGGATAGCTTTCGGAATGACCGATCCACATGCGCGTCTCGTGCCCGCTAGCGTTGTCGTGCCCCGCCGTGATCAGCGGCCAGCTCCCCGGCTCGAACGCCAACCCCGTGTCGGCACCAGTCCCCGCAACCGGCTCCAGCGTGTCCGGACGAACAAGCCGCTCACCGGAGTACGATTTGATCGCGAAGGGCACCGAGCCCAGCAGCGTTCGCGGCGTCAGCTCCGCGCCTCCGTCCACGGAAACGCCCAACCACAGCGGCCAGGTGGCCAGCGCGCTGTCGGGCACCCCGCCGGCCGTCTCGGAGCCGATCTCGATCGAAAAAACACCACTGCTCAACGGGACCGCGAGGTGCGTCTCACTGAACAAAGCCGCACCGCCGACCGCGGCATCGTAGATCGTGACCGTAAGATTGACCGGGCCGGCATCCTGACCGGCCAGTTTCCCCTGAAAACTGATGCGACGGGGTACGTCGGCGGCCGCCGCCGCCGCGAGGAGGATCCCAATTGTCAACCCCTTCGTGATTCGGTTCGCGTGCATTGCGTTCTCCTTGTTCACTTCCACATAGTGACTGCTCGGGCGCTTCTTTTGCCCCGAAATCAACGCGTTTCGCGGACCCACGCGAGCCCGCATGTCCTTTCGTGATGAACCCCCGTCTCGAACCCGCCGCCCACCCCACGAGATCACGCCGTGACCCAACGGGCGGCGCCCGCTCCCGCTCTCCGCACCAGCCCGCCGGTCGGCTGGCGGATGACCTCCAAGCGGCTACGGCACCCCCCGCGGCCCATTCCACACCCTCGACTTTCCCACCCCCGAAAAATCCTTGCGGCCCACGTGCTCTAATGCGATAATCAAGAGTGTTCGGGCTAGTTTTATCCGAGGTTTTTTTGCCAGATGTGCGCGCCGAATGAGGCGAACGTGGAACGCATGCTGTCTGCCATGCGTGCGGGAGACTCAGGAGCCGCGACCGAATTGTTGCCGGTCGTCTACGAGGAGCTGCGCGCACTGGCCCGGCAGAAGTTGGCGCAGGAACCCCCCGGACACACCCTGCAAGCCACGGCCCTGGTTCACGAGGCATTCGTGCGCCTCGTGGGGCAACAGCAACACGACTGGGACGGCCTCGGACACTTCTTCGCCGCCGCCGCCGAGGCGATGCGACGAATCCTGATCGAACGAGCACGACGTTATCAGACCAAGAAACGCGGCGGAGGCCGGCGACGGGTCCAGCTCGGCGACGTCGCCACGCTCGATCGTGACGGCGCCGACGACCTGATGTCCATCGACACCGCGCTCCGCAAACTCGAAACCATCGATCAGCGCAAGAACCAGGTCGTCAAGCTGCGGTTTTTCGCCGGACTCACCGTCGAGGAAATCGCCGCCGTGCTGGCGATTTCACCCGCCACCGTCAAGAGCGACTGGGCGTTCGCCAAAGCTTGGCTGCATCGGGAAATCGCGGGAGCAGACACACCCTGACGCGACGTCCCCCGTCGCGACGCCCCCTGCCCGGAGGTACCGCGTGAACCGCATCAAGATTGTGCAAGCGGTCTTCGCCGCCGCGCTCGAACGCAGCGGCCCCCGACGCGCCGCCTACCTGCGCGAACGCTGCGCCGGCGACCCCGACATGCGCCGCGAAGTCGAATCGCTGCTGCGCCATTCCGAGGCGGCCGAAGGTTTCATGGAGCGCCCGGCCGTGCTCGACGCCGTCGCCGACCAACCAGCCGGCCCCCGCGCATCGCAAACGCTCCCCACGTGCATCGGCCCCTATCGAATACTCGGCGTGCTCGGAAAAGGCGGCATGGGCGTCGTCTACCGCGCCCGCCAGATCGCTTCGCAACGCATCGTCGCCCTCAAGGTGATCCGTCCCGAGCTCACCTCACGCCCCATGCTCGAACGATTCGCCCGTGAAACCTGTCTCCACATCCGCCTCGCCCACCCCGGCATCGCCCGCGTCTACGAGGTGGGAACCACGCCCGGGCCGGACCGCCCGCGACCCTTTCTCGCCATGGAATACGTCGACGGCCTACCGCTCACCACCTTCGCCCAACGACACCGGCTCTCCTGGCCCCGCCGACTCGCCCTGCTCGCCAGGGTCTGCGCCGCGGTTCAACACGCACACACCCTGGGCATCGTCCATCGCGATCTCAAGCCCGCCAACATCCTCGTCGCCACCACCGGCGAGCCGAAACTGCTCGACTTCGGCGTCGCCCGACTGCTGGGTTCGGACACATCGCTCACCGCGACCCGCGGCGGGCTCGCCCGGCTCATCGGAACGCTCCCCTACATGAGCCCCGAACAGGCCGCCGGCTGCTCCCAGCCCGACGCCCGCTGCGACGTATACGCCCTCGGCGTAATCGGTTTCGAGCTACTGGCCGACCGGCTGCCGTTGAACCCCGCGGGCCGTTCGCTCCCCGAACTCCTCGAAATGGTTTGCCGCCACGACCCGCTGCCCGTGCGCGCTTACAACTCCGCCGTATCGCCGCAGGCCCAGGCGGTCATCGCCAAAGCCCTCGCCAAAACCCCCGCCCACCGCTACGCCTCCGCCGCCCAATACGCCGACAACCTCCTCCGGGTGTCGCGCAACCACGCCGCCACACTGCGCGAACCGCACCAGGCGTAACCACCCGCAACACCGCCCCCGCACCGCCGCGCCGCAACATTTTCTGCGCAATGCCCGCAGGCCAGCCCGCAACATCTCTCATGTCCGCCCGATCAGGCCGATGCTGCCCCGGTCTCCCATTCCCCCTTTCCCATTAGACTCCCTGCGCGACACTCTTTGCGCCCGACCTCTTTATTTCTCACTAATCTCAACAATCGCAAGCAGGTCACTCGGCACGGACACCTGTTGGCCATTGAACTCTATCGTCAAGTTACCCTGCGGCGCCTCCCAGCGATCAAATGCCAGCAGATTCACGTCGTTTTTATCTCTGAATACCCGGACACGAACTCCCGCCGGCACATTCGTAATCCCCCGGGTTCCCTGGTATCGTGGCTCCCGACCACCCCACCAATGCACCGCCTTCCTCGCGTTCACGGCCAACTCAAAGGCATCATTCCAGTCCTCCACACCATTCTCGTCGGGATGCGACGTTTCGTACTTGTGACCCAACAAGAATACCTGACGCTCTACCCAGTAATGGTGCTCACTGCCCCACCACAGATAACCCGTATTCAGTGTTCCGTCGAACATGATACGATCGTTCAACGCATAGGACACGAGTTCGGGGAAGATTACCCTATTAGTAGTCGAACTCGACAGCATTCCGGAAATGGTGGCATCTGGACCGCCGGGGAAACCCGCACCGGGCTGTGAAAGAATTCCGCTAACCAGGAATGCCACCGGATATACATCCGTTGCCCCCTCGATTGCCGTGCTGCGAGAAAAATGATCACGGTACAATTCCGCGACAAAATTTGGATCCTCACAGCTGCGTTCCCCCATTGTGTC
Organism: Phycisphaerae bacterium; assembly: GCA_026984555.1. Classification (GTDB taxonomy): domain Bacteria; phylum Planctomycetota; class Phycisphaerae; order UBA1845; family Fen-1342; genus JALSRY01. The sequence continues at coordinate 918 of JALSRY010000047.1, read as the reverse complement.
GTGATAAAATGCCGTCGCTCGCCAGTCCCGCTTCGCAACCCCGAGCCACTGATCGAACCACACCAAGTTGGTTTCGCCGTCCGCTACTACCGTTGTATCGTCGTTAAGCGGAACATCCGGATAGGGACGCGTATAATATCCCGCCTTCCGTACCGCCGCGACGCCTCCTCCGCCGCCATATACGCGGTTGGTCACGAATCCCACAAGATCCCACACGCCGGAATTACCGTACCGGGACTGCAACTCTTGATTGAGTTCGCAGCACCCTTCCCCATATCCACTCATCTGACCCCAAAACTGGATCCACTGCAACGTAGATCCGTATACCCTCCACAAGGATTCGATCCGATTTGGCGATTCTGCCAGCATTGCGTCCGTGTAGTTCTCCAGCAGCACGGACAGCATCCCCTGTGTCCGTTTCATCCACCCCGGGTACAGCACCGGCCATAGACTGTGCTCCTGCATCTTCGAATGAAGCCATTCGCTATACTGATCAACCGCCCGCATCCACGGAGGATCACCCGCGTTCCAGTCCCCTTGCTCACACGCATACAGTATGTAAAAGTCCCTCGTTTCGTTGGTGGCCAACGACACGCTTTCCCTCAGCGTTTGCCGTCGCCCGGCGTGTTCGTCACACTTAACTGTGATCTTCCGTGGCGGCCAATTGATGGCCGCAATAATTCGAGCCGATGTGTTGTCAGTCATGATCGCAAAAGGCGAGAACGCCTGCCCAGGATAATCTACCACCCAACCCCACTCGTCGGGATCGTATGCGATTCCTCCTTTCCATGTAAGTAGCCCTACATCGTCGGAACCGTCGGCGTTAAGCACATAGTCAGATACATCGTATGGAAAATCAACGATCGACAATTCCGTCGATCGCTTGTTCTTCAGTACCAGATGCCATCGACTTTCATG
>JALSRY010000046.1 GCA_026984555.1 Phycisphaerae bacterium | reverse complement strand
TGCTCGCCAACTGCTTGCGCACGAAATCGAGCGCTTCGTCCTTCCGGTCGGCGTGCATCAGCGTCGTGACCATCAGCCGAATCGCCGACGAGCTGTTCGGCACCGCCTCGATCGCCTTGTTCAACAAACGCACCGCCTCGTCGAAGTTCTTGTTGTACGCCGCCACACGCGCCTGGTTCACCCACATGCGCGGATCGTCGCTGCTGGCGGATTCGAGCAGCTTCTCCGCCTCTTTCCCCCGGTTGGCCAACGCCAGCAACCGCGCCCGCATCGTCCGCAACCGCGGATCGTCGGGGTATTGCGGCGAAATCGAATCAACCAGGTCGAGCGCCTCCTGACGCCGATTGAGCTGGGTCAGCACCTCGGCTTCGTTGAGGTAGAGCCACAGCGGCGGCTTCTGCCCGGTGTTGCGGTAATAGGCCAACAATTCCTGCGTATACCGCAGCGAGAGCCCCAGTTTCTCGCTCCGCCGATAAATCCGCACCAGCTCCTGCCGGGCGAGATTGGCGAATGCCGTCGGCCCCATGCCCTTCTGCACCTGTTCGATCGTCTTCTCGAACGCCTTGACGGCCCGCCGATCGTCCCCCTCGATTTCGGCCAGGTGCCCTTCCATCAAAGCCGAAAGCGAATGCTGGGGATATTGCGTCTGCCCCTCCTGGAGAAAACGCTTCATGTAGGTGATGGCCTGGGTACGAACATCGGCCTCGTTGCTGGTCCGGTAGAGGTTCAGGGCGAAGTCGAACGCCTGCGCGATCAGTTGCAGCCGGGCCCCCTTGCCCAGGGCCGCCCGCAATGACCGAACGCCCACCGTATCGTCCAGCGCCTTGGCGAACCCGGCCAGAATCGCCTTGCCGCAGGCCAGCCGCTCGCGGTCCCACTTGCCGTCCTTGAGCCAGCCGATGCGCTGCAACTGCGCCTTGCGGGCGTAGGCATCGTACAACGCCGGCGCCAGCGCGATCGCCTTGTCGCAATGCTCGATCCCCTGGCGTACCCACGCTTGAACGTCCTCGGCCGGCGCATCCTGCCATTCCTGCAGCGCCCGGTTGAGCAGCATGCCCGCCATCGCGTAGTGCAGGTCCACGTTGTCGCCCTGCTGGGCCAGACCCGCTTCGAGCATTTTCTGGCACACATCCCACTGCTTGTCCGCGGCCAGCGCGTCGGCCAGCGCCACCCGCAACTCGACCACGTCGGGGTGCTTCGCTAGCGACGGCTGAAGAATCTCGATCTGCTGCTTTCGTGCGTCGGCCACGAGCTGCTTGGCCCGCTCGCTGTCGCCACTACGCGACGCGTCCAAGGACGCCTGGCGTGCCGTGCGCAGAACATGATCCGCATGAACGATCGCCACGTACGCGTTCGTGGCGTCGGCCTCGATCGCCTTGGCCAGCGCGTCCTCGGCGGACGAGGCGAATTTGGAATCCCGGGCCGCCAGGTGGTCCAGCGCATCGACCAGCGACGCCAGCGCGAGCGGATCCCGATCGTGACCCGGAAGCTCGAGCAGACTCTCCGCCCGCTGCCGGACCGAGTCCCACTGCCCCATCGGGTACCGGCGCATCTCCCAGTAACGCCGCAACAATGCACCGAGAATCTCGGGATCGCGCGGCGACTGGGTGTGCGCGAGGTTCAGCATCGCAAACATGTTCTGCAACTGCCCGCGCGTGCGTTCGACTTCCGCCGCCTCGATCAGGTATTTCGCTTCGGATTTCTGCTTGTATGCCTGCTGGAACAGACGCACGGCCCGCTCGTAGTCGCCGCTCTTCACCGCCGCCCGGGCCCGATCCGCGATGACCTCCGGGTCCCGGCGCGAGGCGTTGAACGCCGCAATCGCCACGACCAGCACGGCCAGAAAAATGCCGCCGGCGGTCACAAACGCCACCAGGTTCTTATTCAGTCGCTTCTTTGCCATCTTCGAAAATCCCTTGCCTCACATCCTCAGCGGTCGAGCACTACCGGCGCCTCGCCGCGCTTGAGCGCGTCCCAGTCTTGAAAATGATCCGCCCACAAAATCGGCATCAGCTTCTTGAGCAGATCCCGGGTGGCTTCCATCGTTTGCTTCCGGTCCGCGGGAATCCCCGCTTGCCGGTCCGTGAACGTCATCTCGATCTTGCAGTAATACGCGTAGCGATCCATCAGGCTGCCGGTAGCCACCCGCACGCCCGTGCGCGTCGTCTCGTACCGGCCGTTGGTGTAGAAAAAGTACGCCACCACCAGCGGCCGCGCCTCCGCCCGCACCACCAGGCTGCTGCGCGGCGACGGCACGAAATCGAGCACCTTGACCGGAATCTCCACCCGGTCGCCATGCGGACCGCTCAAGTCCACCGTCATCATCGTCTTCCCGGCCAACGACGCCCCCCCCGCCGAATAACATTCCTCGGGATTGTGGGGTACCGGGTCGGCCTTGCCCGTGTAGTACGTGATGAACAGCCGCACCAACCCGCGCGGATCGTCCGGCGGCCGCCGCACATCCTCGATGAACCACTGGAGATACTCGTGGGTACCGAGGTTTTCGAGCACTTCCTCGCTCAACGGCGGCGGCTGCGTCGCCGCGAGACGATACTCGGGACCGAGCTTGCTCGTGTCCATCGCGACCAGCGGACGCTTGAGCGGGACCGCTTTCTTCGTGAACGTCACCTTGAGATAGTTGGCCACGCCCTGCATCGTCACGGCCGCGACCAGCAGGACCGCCACGCAAACGTAGTAACGCACACTGACGGGCCGTCGCGGCGCCACCGGCGCCGCCTTGGCGCGAGCCGGCGTCGCGGGCCGCGGTTCGCCATCCGCCACGGTGGGACTCGTCTCGCGCGGCTCCATCACGACGCCTCGCCCCCGGTCTCCGGCTCGTCCACGAACAGGTTGTTCAGCAGCCAGCCGACGCCTGCGAAAATGCCAAACGCGATCATGAGCGTTCCCAGCCCCAGGATGGCGTGGTACGTCCCCGTGGCGTACTTCGGGTCGATGAACACGTAAATCACGCACGTGATCGTCACGCGAATGATGTTCGCGAGAATCGCGATCGGAATGCACATCGCGATCAGGATCAGCCGCTGCCACCACGGTCGCTCCGACACGAACGCCACCGCCACCCCCAGCGCGCACAGCGTCATCGCACTGCGCATGCCGCTGCACGCATCCGCCACGTCCAACCCGCCGCTCTGGTTGCCGTACATGTAGGAAATCGTCGAGCCGACCCGCTCGATATCCAGATTGGGAATCAGGCTCAGCAGCCCCGTCGCGGCCGTCGCCGCCACCCGCCGCAACGGATCGGTCAGCGAAAAATAGATGCTCTTGGGGAGCGGAATCGCGAAAAACAGGTACGCCCAGGGCACCCAGACCTGCCGCAGAATCGGCAACCCGAACAGGTAGATGATGACCCCCAGCAAACACAACAACATCGACAGCGGCCGCAAGTACCCGATCACCACCCCCCAGAGCGAGTACTGGTAAATGCCCAGCGAAACCAGCATCAGAACCAGGCCAACCCACGTGTGACGCACCGGCGCACGCCGAACCCGCTCCCAATGCGTGTACACCAGGTAGACGCTGAACAACGGTATCAACCAGCCGTGCGACCAGTCCGGCGATTGCCACTGCCGCACCAGCGTCCGCAACACGACATGATAAACCGCACCGAACGCCAGCGCCACGATCAACGCGCGAACCTGGGCCGGCCGGTCGAACACCAGCACGGACTCGGGCTTGATCTCCGGAACCGATGCCATGCCTGTGTGGGTCTCCTGAACCGCCGGCGGCCTAGAACGGCAACCCGCGCGACTGCCGCCGCTGAATGCGTAGCGTCTGCGGGTTGATCTTCGCGCCGAAAGCGTCCTTGTCGGCAAAGTTGCGGTCGTACACGAAACCGAATCCGTACGCGAACCGGAACGAGTTGCGAATCACGAACAGGAACGGCGCCACGATATCGGTACCGACGTTCACGATGTCCTGGTCCCGCAACAGAATATCGTCGTCCAGCCCCGCAAAAATGCGATCGAGATTGACCGGAATCGTGATCTGCTTGTCGGTGCCCTTCTCCCGCCGGATGATCTCGCAACGCGACGGCCACGCCAGTTGCGAAAACCCACCCACGGTGGCAATCGCCTGCTTGATCGTGATCTCACGCGCGTTGAACGCGTACACGCCCGGCCGGCTCACCTCCCCCATCATGTAGAACACGCCCGTGTCCACCGGAATATTGATCACGTCGCGGTTGCGCACCACGATGTTGTAACGCGGATCACCCGACCGGAGCGCTTCCACGTCGATCTCGATCACCCGTTGCGACAACTCGTACTCGGGAATCGCCTCCCAGTCGAACGGCTCTTCGTCCCCCACAGCCTCCCCCGTCGCCGCGCCGCCCGACGCGGACGATGCCGGCTTCCCACCCGACGACGACGCCGACGACGAAGCCCGCGACGGTGCTTCCCTCAGCTTTCCCGTCGTCGGATCGTAGATCAACGGGGCCATCCGCGACTTCGCCGCTTGCTTCGTCCCGCCAGACTGCCGCCCGCCCGGCGACATCACCTCCTCGAACGCTCGATCCGGGGCGCTCGCGGCCGGCTTCTTCGGCGACCGCTGCGCAGAACCATCACCAACCTGAACCGAAAGCGTGCTCCCCAGCGCGCTCTCATCGGGCGGCGGAATGATGAGCTTCTCTTCTTCCTCGCCGCTCGGCGTCTCCGACCCCGACTGCTCGCCGCCAACCTTCCCCGCACCCACTCTGCGTATGACGTACAACCGCTTCGCCTCGGGGCCGATGTCCCCCACCATGCCCAGCACATCGAGCAACCGCGTGTCGGGCTGCGTCAGCGGGTACGCCCCCGCGCGACTCACCGATCCAATGACATTGAAATACTGGTACCGTTTGTTCGTCACCAGCACCTGGATGATCGGATCGGGCAGGATCCCCGCTTCCTGGATCCGCGTCCGCAAGTCCTGCTCGAGCTCCTGGGCCGTCATGCCCTGGACCTTGATCAACCCGAGCTGCGGAATACTGATATACCCGGTCGCCGTCACCTCGATGTTCGCCGAGTAGGGAAAACCCGCCTGGTAAAAATCGTTGATGAAAATTTGCACCCCATCCAACGGACCGATCCGGTAGTCCTCGTACACCGGAACCAGGTCTTCCGGCGTCGGGTCCGTCGCGTTCGCCAACGCGATCGGACCGTCCCGCGGCGTGAGAACCCGCCGAATCCCGCCTTCGCGGTAGTCCAGCGGGAACATCCCCACCTTGGTGGGGTCGAGAAAGCTCTTGGGCGGAACCATCGCGCATCCCGCAAGCCCAACGAGAAGCAATCCCGCAACGATACCCTTCCAGCTATTGTTCATGGTGCCACTACGCTCGATACCCATGTCAGACCGCTCGACGCCAGCCACGCGGATAAACCTGCTCCCCCGTCCTCGCCTGCGC
>JALSRY010000045.1 GCA_026984555.1 Phycisphaerae bacterium | reverse complement strand
CGAACGGAGCAGTATGCAGGCAATCGGCCCAGTCGTCAAGATCGGGATCGGCTGTTATCGGACGACGCTCCCGCCGCACGACCCGACACCAGCGGAACCACGACACGCCCCAGGCGATCGACCAGCGAAATCGGGCTCGCTGCAGGAAGCATCAGGAAGCGGCTCGCATACGCCGCAGAACGTCAGCCCGACGCTTGCAGCGCGTCCGGGCCTCGATATCTTCAGGCGTGCGCCCCTCGATCGCGTCGCCGGCGTGCTCGGCTTGTGAGATCATTTCGTCGGTGATTTCCTCAGGACGAGCAGCGGCGGCGGTCAGCACGATCACCCGGTTGTCGTGGACCTGCGCAAACCCGCCGTCGATGAACAGGCGATGCGTGCGCCCACCCTTCTGATAGCGCATTTGCCCGACGCCCAGCTCGCACATCAGCGGGGCCCGCTGCGGCAGTACACCCAACTCGCCGTCGTGCGCGGGAATCACGAGCGCCTCGGCGGTTTCTTCGAGAACCTGCCGCTCGGGCGTGACGACGACGAAATCGATCGTTGTTCGCGTAGCCATAACGCCGGTACTAATAGCATGAGCCGACGGCCGCCGTCAAGTATGCCGGCGATTGCTACCCTTGGGTCGGGAGGGCACTGCCCGGCAAGTCGTGACGAAGCAAACGCCCCGCGGCGAGCCACCCTGTGTCGCGGGGTTTCGCCGGCCGGGTGTTCGCATAGAATGGTGCGTATGACCGAAACCCAACCGCCAACCGGGATCCGCCCCATCGACGACGCCGACGCCCTCGCTTTCGCGCGCGACGTCGCCCGCATCGCCGCTGCGAACAAAACCGAGGATGTCGTCATCCTCGATCTACGCGGCCTCAGCAGCCTCGCGGATTATTTCGTCCTGGGAACCGGCACATCCGAGCGGCAGATGCACGCGGTCCTCGACCGCATTCGGCGTCATGCCCGGTCCGTCGCGCGACGACCACTCAACGTCGCGGAACCACCCTCGGCCTCGTGGCTGCTGGCCGATTACGTAGACGTGATCGTCCACCTCTTCGACGCCGAGCACCGCAGCTACTACGACCTCGATGGGCTGTGGGGAGACGCGCCGCGCGTATCCTGGGATGCCCAGGACGCGGCGGGCCCGGTCGCTTCCGAAGACGTGGAGCAATAATCCGCCCGGGCGCCCGGCCCGCCACCCTCCCGGCCGGTGCTACATCATGAACACCAACGTCAGCAGGATAAACGCCGGAATCAGGATCATCAGCGGGTAGATCATGTAGCCGAAGAAACTCGGCATCTTGACGCCCGACTGTTCGGCGATGGCTTTGACCATGAAGTTGGGGCCGTTGCCGATATAGGTGTTCGCACCCATGAACACGGCGCCGCAACTGATCGCCACGAGCAGGGGCACCGGAATGGCGCCGGTGGCCGTCTTGACCGGCGCCATCAACTCCATCCCGGGCGGAGCAAGCGTGCCGGCAGTCGCGAAATACACCACGTAGGTCGGGGCGTTGTCGAGAAAGCTGCTCAGCATCCCCGTGGCCCAGAAGAAATGCCACGGCTGGGAAAGTCCCAACGCCGGCCCCTCGGTTTGCAGGATTTCGATCGGCACTTGCATCGTGATGAAGATGCCGATGAACAGACAGGCCACTTCGCCGATCGCAACGTAATTGAACTGGTTTTCCACACGTAGCGCCTTCGAGGTGGTCAGCAACGAGAGCCCGACCATCGCGAGTTGCACGATTTCGCGGAAGTAGGGCCACGCGTGCCACTGCGTGCCCGGAAACGGCTTGGCCGGGTCCAGCGTCGCCACGGCGGCCACCACGCCCAGCAGCCAGACGATATTGATCAGCCCGGCGATACGCATCGGCTGACGTTGGGTGTCGTCGAGGCGGATGGCGGGCTCGGGTTCGTGCTTGTACGCCCACGAATCCCAGGCGTAATAAACGACCAGCAGCAAGCCCACCATGAAGACCCACTCTTTCCACAGCCGCAGCGTCCAGAAGAAATCCACCCCCGCGAGGTAGCCGAGAAACAGCGGCGGATCGCCGATCGGCAGCAGCGTGCCGCCGATGTTCGCGACGAGAAAGATGAAGAAGACGACCGTATGGACCTTTCGTGTGCGTTCGGAATTGGTTTTGAGCAGGAAACGGATGAGAACCATCGCGGCGCCGGTTGTTCCGATAAAGCTGGCCAGCAGCGCCCCGATGCCGAGGATCGCGGTGTTCACCGTCGGCGTGGCCCGCACGTCGCCGCGCACCACAATCCCGCCCGCGATCACGTACAGGGAAAACAACAGCGTCAGGAACGGGACATATTCGGCCAGCACCGCGTGGTGCAGAACCGCCAACACCGTTCGCCAACCCGCGGGCGTGCGCCGTTCCGCCGGCGCCTCGCCCGCTGCCGACATCGCGGTTTCGCCGGGCGCCGCCGGGGCGCCGGCGTGTCCCGCTTCGACAGCATGTGCGCCCGCCTCGTGCCCAGCGGGAGGCTGTTCGTGCGTTTCGGCGGCATGCGCGGCGCCCCCTTCGTGGTGCTGCACGACCCCCACACCCCGGAAGCCGTAATACAGCAGCGTGACGGCCGCCAGGATGAGGGCGACGATCAGCTTGCTGCGGTTTTCTTCCCACCAGTGGTGGGTTCTGCGCATCAGAGGGAATACGGCGATGGACAACAGGATCGCGACGAACGGCCAGACCCAAAACACGTGTGGTACGTATTGCTCAGGTTCAGCGGCGTGTTGCGCAAGCGTAAGCAGCATCATGCGTGTCCTCGCAGCGGTTTCGACGGTCGGCCCGGGCCTTGCCAGCAAGCCACCGGCCGCCCACAGGTCGCATCGTACACTCTCTTATCGGAATAATCGCGGGGGGGATTTCACCCCGAGTCCTTGTCACGACATCATTTCGTCGCCATCCTGAGCACCGGGCGCGACAAGCCGAGCCGCGGAAACACCCGGGTTCCACCACGAGGGCATTGTCAGCCGTGTGGAGTTCCAACATCCTGCTACTGGCCGGCGGGTTGCTCGTGCTGGGCGCGGGCGGCGAGCTGCTCGTGCGCGGAGCCGCGCGCCTCGCCCGCCAAATGGGAGTCTCCGCGCTCGTCGTCGGGCTCACGATCGTCGCGTTCGGCACGTCCGCACCCGAAACCGCCGTCTCGATGCAATCGGCGGCCGGCGGTCACGACGCCCTCGCGGTCGCGAATGCCGTCGGCAGTTGCATCATGAACATCCTGCTCGTGCTGGGAGTCGCGGCCCTCGTGCGTCCGCTGCGCGTTTCCCGCAACGTCCTGCGCACCGATGCGCCGTGCATGCTCTTTTTCACCGCGGTTTTCATGCTGTTCGCCATCGACGACCAGCGGATCGACCGCTGGCAAGGGCTGCTCTTCGTCGTCGCGATCGTGCTCTACACCATCACCACCTACTTCGAGGCCCGCCGACAACCCGCGATCGTCGAGGAGGAATACGAACACGATCCGCGCCAGCGACCCCGGAGCTGGATTCTGAACATCGTCGCCATCGTGATCGGCATCGTGGGACTGGTCAAAGGGGCGGACCTGATCGTCGATGGTGCTGTGGGAATCGCGCATGCGCTCGGGGCCAGCGAGCGTATTATCGGACTTACGATCGTCGCCTTCGGAACCAGCCTCCCCGAGCTCGCTACCTGCGTCGTCGCCGCCCGACGAAACCAACCCGACATCGCCATCGGCAACATCGTCGGCAGCAACATCTTCAACATCCTCGCCGTCATCGGCCTCACCGCCACGGCTTTCCCCCTCCGCATCCCCTCCGAAACGATCGCCTTCGACGGTCCCGTCATGTTCGGTACCGCCATCCTGCTCATTCCCATCTTGCGTACCGGCCGACGGGTCGGCCGCTGGGAAGGACTGCTCCTGCTCGCGCTCTTCGGCGCCTACGTGGGATGGATGCTGCGCTGATTCCTCCGCACCCGTTGGCACCCCAGGCGGGTTTGACGCGGACCAGGTTTCCGCGTTGACTACGCACAGCGCGGCTCTTCGCCGGCGTTCCTGGCGGCGTGACGGTGCGCAGCGGGGGGCAAGACCAGCCGAGCAGCGGCTGGATCTGCTCCGCAGGATTCTTCGCCAGCCGCGAACGTGCGAAGCGGCGCCGGCGGACAGGCCGCGCGATACGGGGTCGCCCGGTCGGTGTGCGGCCGGCGGTCGAGTTCGATTCGCAAACCTGATGGAGGCGTGTCATGCGTCAACCGCTGATCGCGGGCAACTGGAAGATGAATCTGGATCTCGCCTCGGGACGCAGCCTGGTGGAAGGAATCCGGGCGGGCTTGGCGGAGCTGACGCTGCCCGCGGGTTTCGAGGTCGCGGTGTGTCCGCCGGCGGTGTACCTCTTTCCCATCGCCGGAGCGATTGACGGGAGTTCGCTGCAACTCGGCGCGCAAGACGTGTTCCACGAAACGGGCGGGGCGTTCACCGGCGAGCTCGCACCGGCCATGATCGCCGAAACCGGCGCCCGGTTCGTCATCATCGGACACAGCGAACGCCGCCATACGATCGGCCACCTCGAAGACGACCAGATGATCAACCGCAAGGTGCGGGCGGCATTGGCGGCGGGGTTGACGCCCATCCTCTGCGTCGGCGAGATGCTCGACGAACGTGAAGCCGGCCGAACGTTCGATGTGCTTACGTTTCAACTGTCGGCGGGGTTGATCGGCGTGGAGCTGGACGCGCCCGAGCGACTGGTCGTGGCCTACGAGCCCGTCTGGGCGATCGGAACCGGCCGGACCGCGACCCCTCAACAGGCCCAGGAAGCCCACGCACACCTGCGTTCACTGCTGCAAGCCCGGTTTCCGAAGCACGCCGACACGGTGCGGATTCTTTACGGCGGGAGCATGAAGCCCGATAACGCGGCGGCGTTGATCGGTCAGCCCGACGTGGATGGGGGGCTCGTCGGTGGGGCGAGTCTCAAAGCGGAAAGCTTCCTCGGAATTATTCGCGCGGCCCTAGCCGCCGTCGGCTAGTTTCGCTTATACTCCGCAATTCGCGAACGCGCCGCTGCGCCGGATGCGCGGCGCTCCGTCGGCATGGGTCTGCGCTGAGAAAGCCGAGAAAACGACATGCTACTCGCTGCGTGGTATCATCCGCTTCTGGCGGTTCTGTTCAGTTTCCTGGCCGTAATCCTCATGGTCGTCATTCTGCTCCAGCGGGGCAAGGGCGTCGGGCTGGCCGGTGCTTTCGGCGGCGCGGGTGGACACACCGCGTTCGGCGCCAAGACCGGCGACGTGCTCACCTGGCTTACGGTCGCGCTCGCCGGCGCACTGCTGTTGACGGCGGTGTTGCTCAATTACGCGTTCGTGCCCTTTACGGCTCCCGGAGCCAGCGCGATCTCGGCGCCCGGCCAGCAGACCCAGCAAGCCCCCGCGGACAACGCCGGCCGGAACCCGGCTT
>JALSRY010000044.1 GCA_026984555.1 Phycisphaerae bacterium | reverse complement strand
ACGAATCCGATTCGCGTATGGACGACTGCCGGGGCGCCGGCGATCGTGTGTATCGACATCGACGACACGACGCTGGCGCGGGTGGGGCGTTGGCCGTGGCCGCGGGACGTTCAGGCGCCGCTGGTAGCGATTCCGGCGGAGCTGGGAGCGCGAGCGGTTCTGGTGGACCTGACGTGGAACGAGCCCGAGCCGCTGCGTAGCGTCGCGCCGCGGGACGCCGACGTGACCGCGGACGTGTCGGCGCTGGTTGCGCAGCGGCCGGAGGTTCGGCTTCCCGACTACGAGTTGCGGGCCGCGATCTCGCGCGCGGGCAACGTGTACCTGGCTTACAACTACCGGTTGGCCGATCCGGAGGACAATCCGGCGTTCGGCGCGCTCGTGGAGGCGGTCGGGGGGGGCGATCGGGCGGCGGTCGCGGCGGCGCTGCGTGCGCTGGGCAGCTCGCGCGCGGGGGCGTCGGGCCGAACGGACGAGGCGACGTTGCTGTTGCGGGCACGCATGGTCGCGGCGTTGGCGGCCGAGCCGGAGCTCGACGCGGGAGATATCAGTCGGCGCCTGTCGGTGCCGGTGCCGATCGTCGAACGTTGGCTCGATCGGTGCCGGGTGGCGGCGTTACGGCGGCGGTTGGCGGCGTGGATGAGGGCGGATCCGCAGCGGTGGCGGGAGCCGGCGCATGTGCTGTTCGACGCGTTCTTCCGCGCGCTGACGGGTCGCGAGCCGGGCGGTGACAGCCCGTTCAAAGCTGCGCTGGCGGTGGCACTGCGGGATACGTTGGGATACGAGGCGACAACGCGCGCCGCGCCGCTGCCGCTCGGTCCGGTCGCGGAGATCGCCCGGCCGGTGGCGGGGCTGACGCCCGTGTATTACCTGCACGCCCGGGCCGCTCGGCGTTGCGGTTTCGTCGTCTTTCCGCCCGATCCGGACGGCGTGGTGCGGCGGATTCCGCTGCTGCGCCGGCACGGCGATCGGCTGTTGGTACAGATTGCGTTCGCGTTGGCGTGTGACCTGCTGGGGACACCGCGCGACGGGCTGCGGGTGCGGGGGGATCGGCTGGAGATCGAGACGCCTCGCGGACCGCGGCCGCGCTTGTCGGTGCAGCTTGATTCGTCGGGGCAGATGCTGGTTCCGTGGGTGCCGGGCAGGGACTGGACACGAGTGTTTCGGCACGTTCCGGCCGACGCGCTCATTTCGTTGTATCGGTTGCGTGAGGATCGCCGACACAATCGGCGCTTGGCGTTGGAGGCGTTGTGGCATGTGCTGGGCGACCCGGCGCTGGCCGACCTGGCGCCGCGCCGCCGGGCGATCACGGATTTGTTTCATCTCGACGATCAGATTCGGCTGCAACGTTACCGGGATGATGCGGACACGGTTCGCGAGCTCGAGCGGATTCGGGGCGGGTTGGTTGAGGAGGTGGCGTCGCTGGAAGCGCAAGTGCGTTCCCGGTTGGGGGGTGGCGCTGCTTCGCAGCCGGTTGGTGCCGAGGCGCGGCGGTTGGCGGGGATCATCGCGCAGTGTCGCGAGGTCGATCCGAAGCTGGCAAGCCAGGCGAACGAGATCGAGGAACATCTGCGCAAGTTGCTGGCCGGTCGCGTGTGCCTGGTGGGGTACACGGCCACGTCGCTGGCAGACATGAAGCCGATCCCGACGAGTCGCAGCGCCGCGGGGGTGATGGCGCACGCCAATCTGCTCAACGGGCTGCTGTCGGGGCAGTTGGTGCGCTGGGCGCCGCGGTGGCTCAACGTGCTGGTGACGCTGGTGCTCGGGGTGGCGGCGGCGGCGGTGTCCACGTTCCTGACGCCGCGGTTGGGGTTGGCGGCGACGGTGGGGCTGATCGGGGCGTTTCTCGCGGTCGGCGGGGCGGCGGTGTTCTACGTGTGGACGTATTGGGTGGCGGTCGTACCGGCGGCGTTGGCGGCCGGCGTGGTGTACGTGCTGATTACCGGGTTTCGGTTCGTGTTCGTCGAGGGGGAGCGGCGGCAGTTGCAGACGGCGCTGGGGCAGTACACCTCGCGGGAGATTGCGCGGCAGATGGCCGAGAACCCGGAGCTGTGTCGCCGGGCGGAGATGCGCGAGGTGACGGCGGTGTTCACCGACCTCAAGGGTTTCACGAGCATTTCCGAGCGCATCGGCGCGCAGCGCACGCAGGAAGTGCTCAATGTTTGCCTCGGGCGGTTCACCGAAGTGATGTTGCGCCACGAAGCGATGGTCAACAAGTTCATCGGCGATGGCATCTTCGCGTTCTGGAACCCGGTGATCTATCCGCAGGACGACCACGCCTTGCGGGCCTGCGAGACGGCGGTCGATCTACTTGCCGATCTGGAGTTGCTCAAGCAGCAGCGTCGCGCCGCGGGTGATGCCGTCTTCGAGGAGATCGTACTGCGGATCGGGATCGCGACGGGCAAGGCCGTCGTCGGGCCGTGTGGCAGCGAGCAGAAGTACGATTACACGTGCATCGGCGACTCGGTGAACGTCGCGGCCCGGCTCGAGTCGGCCAACAAGTTCTACGGGACGCAGGTGCTCATCAGCGGGGACACGCGGGACCAGGCGGGTGGGGGGTTCGTGTATCGCCCGCTCGGTGGCGTGCAAGTCAAGGGCAAGACGCGCAGCGTGCCGATCTTCGAGCTGCTGGGCCGGGCCGGGGAGGTGGACGCGACGCGCAGCGCCTACGCCGAGCGTTTCGGGGAGGCGACGGAGCTGTTCGTGCGGCGGGAGTGGGAGCTTGCCCGCGCGGGTTTCGAGGTCTGCCGCCGGGAGCGGCCGGACGATCTGGCGGCGGTGCGGTATCTTGAAGCGATCGACGAGATGGTGGCGAGTCCGCCCGGGCCGGATTGGAATGGCGCGTTGGCGTTGAAGGAGAAGTGAGGCCGGGGGTGCTGCTTCGCGGCGGGGTGGTGCGGCGCGCGGTGAGAAAGCCGGCTTCACGGAGGGCGAGGCCGGCTGATCGGGCGGCGGGCGCGCTGTGGGGGCGCGGGGTGGTGTTCGTGGTATCCGGGCTAGCCGTCGCCCAACCCGGCGCGGGCGGCCTGGATCAGATGGTCGAGCTGATCGAGCCAGACCGCGAACTGATCGGCGCTATGGGCGCGGAAGGCCTGTTCCATGGTGGCGCCCAGCGAGCTGAGGTCGGGGTAGCCGTAGGAGCCGCCGGCGCCTTTGAGCTGGTGGGCCAGCGTCGCGAGCTGGTCCCAGTCGGATTGTTCGTAGGCCTGTTTGAACTCGCCGATGCGGCCGCCGAGGCCGTCGACGAACTCCTGCACGAGGTCGTACATGTCGGGGTCGTCGGCGAGCAGGTCGGAGACGATTTTTTCGGGAACGGCGTTGTTGTTGGCGTCGGTCACGGGCACACCTCTGGAACGTGTGGATGCGGATGTTGCCGGCGGGGCTCGCCCTGATGCCCGGTGCCGGCGGGGCGCCGCGATCGTTGCGGCGTTTGTCCAACAGGGTTGATCGGTCAAAATGGGGGGTGATTCGAACAACGGGGTGAAAAAGCTGCGCGGTCGGTGGTCTTCCGATAATCACAGGGAGGGAAGCGGCGGGCGCGCGGAAGGGGCTGGGGCTTGGGAATGCGGGTTTGGCGAACCGGTTCCCGCAGGCGACGTAATGTCGTGTAAGATTCACCTCACCGCCGTCGGCCTGTCGATTGGACGGATAACGAAGGAAGGAACTGGATTCATGTGTGGAATCGTGGCGTACATCGGCGAGCGGGACGTCTGTCCCATTTTGATCGAGGGGCTCAAGCGTCTGGATTATCGGGGCTACGACTCGGCGGGGGTGGTGGTGGTCCGCGAGGGGGAGTTGATCGTTCGGCGGGCGGCGGGCCGGATCGCGGCGTTGGAGGCGAAGCTCGACGAGCGGCTCGAGGGGGCGTGCGTGGGGATGGCGCACACGCGTTGGGCGACGCACGGTGCGCCGACGGAGCACAACGCCCACCCGCATCGCGACGCCAGCGGCCGGTTGGCGTTGGTCCACAACGGGATCATCGAGAATTTCCGGGTGCTCAAGCAGTACCTGGAGGAGCAGGGCATCGCGTTGGAGAGCGAGACCGATACGGAAGTGCTCGCGAAGTTGATCGGCCATTTTTACGACGGGTCGCTGGAAGACGCGGTGCGCAAGGCGCTGCACGAGGTGCGTGGCACGTTCGGGATCGCGGTGGTTCACGCCGACGAGCCGGGGTTGATCGTCGCGGCGCGGCGGGGCAGCCCGCTGATCATCGGCATCGGGGAGAAGGAGTACCTGATCGCGTCGGACGCGGCGGCGATCGTGCAGCACACGCCGCGGGTGATCTATCTTTCGGACAACGAGATGGCGGCGGTGCGTCGGGAGGGGTTTCGTACGACGACGCTCGATGCGGCGCCGGTGTCGAAGGAGGTCGAGGAGATCGAGTGGACGCTGGAGCAGCTCGAGCTCGGCGGTCACAAGCACTTCATGGCCAAGGAGATTTTCGAGCAGCCCGAGTCGTTGCGCAATTGCATGCGCGGGCGGATCGATCTTGACGAGGATCGGGTGGTGCTGGGGGGGCTGTCGGCGGTGGCGCGGGAGCTGATTCGCAGCAAGCGCATCATCCTGACGGCGTGCGGCACCGCCTGGCACGCCTGTCTGCTGGGGGAGTACCTGATCGAGGAGTTGGCCCGCATCCCGTGCGAGACGGAATACGCCAGCGAATTCCGCTATCGCAACCCGATCATCGAGGACGAGACGACCATCATCGCGATCTCGCAGAGCGGCGAGACGATCGACACGCTCGCGGCCCTGCGGGAAGGGAAGGAGAAAGGCGCGCTGGTGCTCGGGATCGTCAACTCGGTCGGCTCGACGATCGCGCGCGAGACGGACGCGGGGGTGTACCTGCACGTCGGGCCGGAGATCGGGGTCGCCTCGACGAAAGCGTTTGTGGGGCAGGTCACGGTGCTGGCGATGATCGCGACGTTTCTCGGCCGGCGGCGGCACCTCAGCGCCGCCAACGCTCACCAGTTCCTGTCGGCCCTGGCGCGTGTACCCGAGGCGATCGAAACGGCGCTCGAGCTTTCGGAGCAGACGCATGAAATCGCGCGGCGATACGCCGACGCGGGCAACTGGCTGTATCTCGGTCGCGGGCTGCAATATCCGGTGGCGCTGGAAGGGGCGCTCAAGCTCAAGGAAATCAGCTATATCCACGCCGAGGGGTTGCCGGCGGCGGAGATGAAACACGGTCCGATCGCGCTGATCAGCGAGAACATGCCGGTTGTCGTGCTTGCACCGCGCGGTCACTGGTACGAGAAATCGCTGGGCAACATCGAGGAAGTGCGCAGCCGGGGCGGGCACGTCATCGCGGTGGCGACCGAGGGCGACCGTGGGATCGCGGCGATGGCGGATCACGTGCTCTACGTGCCGGACGTGCCCGAGTTGATCCAGCCGCTGGTTACGGTGATTCCGCTGCAAATGCTGGCGTACCACGCG
>JALSRY010000043.1 GCA_026984555.1 Phycisphaerae bacterium | reverse complement strand
CGGGTCGGCCATGCTCGTGGCCGACAAGCTGGGCATGTTCTTCCGCGTGTTGCTGATGGTTTTCCTGGTCGGCATCGTGCTGATGTGGTTCTGGTTCGACGCGCAGCGGGAGCGCCACGCCCCCGAGTTTTTCACGCTGCTCGTCGCCAGCGCGCTGGGCATGGCCTTGATGGCCTCGACTGTCAACCTCCTGCTGATGGTCATCGCGATCGAGCTGGCCTCGATGCCCAGCTACGCGCTCGCCGGGTTCGACCGTTTCCGCAAGAAGGCTTCCGAGGCCTCGCTCAAGTACGCCATCTTCGGCGCCGTCACCAGCGGATTCATGATCTACGGGGTCAGCCTGCTGTACGGCCTGTTCGGCACGCTGCACATCCCGACGCTGATCGGGCGAATCGCGGCGGCGAGTGCCGGCACGCAGTCCAGCGCCGTGCTGGCCGTGGCGCTGTTGGCCGTGTTCGCCGGTATCGCGTTCAAGATCTCGGCCGTGCCGTTCCACTTCTGGTGCCCGGACGTGTTCGAGGGTGCTTCGCTGCCCGTCGCGACCTGGCTGAGCGTCGCGAGCAAGGCCGCCGGACTGGTGTTGGTGCTGCGGCTGATCGCGATGTTCGTCACCGTCCCCCACGCCCCGCTCTCGGCGACACTCCTGCCGATCATCAGCTACGGCGTCGGGTTCTTCGCCATACTCACCTGCACGGTCGCCAACCTGGCGGCCTACCGGCAGCGCAACGTGCGGCGGATGCTGGCGTACAGCTCGATCGCCCACGCCGGATACATGCTGACGGCCGGAGCGGTCGTGCTCCAGGGCGGGTCGCTGGCGGCGGCGATGGGCGCCGTCATCACGTACCTGGTCGTATATATGTTCATGAACTTCGGCGCCTTTCTCGCGGTGGGGCTGGTTGGAGCGGACACCGGCAGCGAGAACCTCGACGTGTTCACGGGGCTGGGCTGGCGCGACCCCGCGACCGCTGCATCGCTGACGTTGTGCCTCGTTTCCCTGATCGGCTTGCCGCCGATGGGTGGTTTCATCGCCAAGTGGTGGCTGATCTGGGCATTGGGCGGCGCGGCGCACGCCGCGGGCACGGGACTGTCCGCGTGGTTGTGGATCATCGTCACAGTCGTGGTCATCAACACGGCGATCAGCTTGTACTATTACGCGCGGGTCATCCGCGAGATGTACTTGCGCGGTGCGAAGGTCACGGGGGACACGTTGCGGGCGCCGCTGTTCGGCAAGCTGGCCCTGCACGTCTGTGCGTTGGTGCTGCTGGCGACGGGTACCGTTCTGGTCGGCTCGCTGCGGCGCAGTACCGCGAGCGTCGTGCGGGCCGATCGAGCCGTGGTGACGCCGGTGGTCCGCGTGGTCGAGGCCGCCGCGGGGTCCGGCGCGGCCCTGCCGCCGGTTCGGGAGCCGTAAGCCACCACCCTGCGGGAGATCGAGGACATGACACGACGATTCCGCCTGACCGCGGTACTTGCGGGCTGGGTGCTGCTGGTCGCCACCGCCGCCGCGGATCAAAAAGTCACGTTCGCGACGTTCAATTGCGAGTTTTTGACGCGGCCCAAGGTGCACATGAAGTTCGGCGAGCGGTTCAATCTCGCGCGCGACCGCAAGAACGTGTGGAACCAGCCCGGCTACCGCGACAAGAAGTTCCACGAGGCGGCCGAGGCGGTCGCCCGTTTCATCGTCAAGATCGACGCCGACGTGATCGGGTTGGAGGAGGTCGGCGACGAGCGCGACGTGGGGGAGCTGCACGAGGCGGTTCGGGCGGCGGGGCTGGACTATCCGTACTGGGTGGCCGGCAAGTCGCTCGACCCCGTGACGCACCAGAACGTCGCGTTGTTTTCCAGGTACAAACTCAGCGAGCTGCTCAGTCCGATTCCTGGACTGGAGGCCTACGATACCGAGCTCGACGACCCCGACGCCGAACGGTGGACCGAACTCACCAAGGGGCTGCGCGTCGCCGTTCACGGCCCGGGGCAGACGTTCTACGTCTACGTTCTGCACCTCAAGTCCGAGCGCGGGGGCCACGAGTCTGACGCCCGCCGCATCGCCCAGGCCTCGATCGTGCGGCGCAACTATCTCCCGCTACTCGCGGCGGGCAAGAACGTGATCGTCATGGGTGATCTCAACGACGGGCGCAACCAACCGGCGATTCGTCGCATCCGCGGTCGCGACGACATCCAGCCCGACCTGATCCAGACCGGCCGGGCCGACTACTTCGACTTCGACAAGCTCGATACGCGCTGGACGTACGAATACATGGGCGTGCGCGGACAGATCGACCACATCCTCCTGTCCACGTCCTTCAAGCACATCTGCAAGCGGATCCACGCCCGCACGATGGAGCAACACGATCCGCGCGTCTCGGACCACCGGCCGTTCATCGTCGATCTGAACCTGCGAGCGGCAGCACCCGGAGCGGCTCGGCCCGCGGCGCGACCGCCCGTGATACACGCCGCCCATCCGGCCGGAAAACACTGATGCGCTGTCCTCGTGTGGGCTCATCCGCTCGCACGCGGGAGCGCGGGTCACGCCCCGGAACGGATGTCCGCCGCGCGGGTGGCAACGATCGAGGCCCGAACGAGGTGAACGGCACCACGAGGGAAGGATGTACGACCAGCCGGTGACATGCGATCCTGACGACGCCACGGATGGTTGAGACGACATGACGACGAGGAAAGCACGCACGACCACGCGCAAGGATGAGACCCCTTCCTTGTTCGATCGCCTCGAACGCCGGCCGGTCGTCAAGATCGGCGGCGTGAGTCCCACCTACGTCGAAACCGCGGCGCCGGACGATGCCCGACCCGCTCCCGAGGATGTCGCCGGCGAGCAGGTGGTGGAGCCGCTCCCGGCGACGCCGGAGGAGGAGCAAGCGTTGGTGCCCGTGTCATCGGCCGGAAAGAGAACCCGCTCGAAGGATTCCGTGGTGAAGGTGCGCACGGCGCGCGCCCGTTCTTCGCGTGGCAAGGGGCGGGGCGGGGGGCGTGTGACGGCGGAAACCCTCGCCGGCAAGCAGCGTGACATTTCGGTATCCGAGTTTTTCGCCAAGAACCGCCACCTGCTGGGTTTCGACAACAAGCGCAAGGCACTGCTGACGACCGTCAAGGAAGCGGTGGACAACAGCCTCGACGCGTGCGAAGAGGCCCACATTCTCCCTGAGATCCACGTCACGATCGTCCAGCTCGCCGAGGACCGCTTCCGCGTCACCGTGCGCGACAACGGTCCGGGCATCGTCAAGGCCCAGATCCCCAACATTTTCGGCAAGTTGCTGTATGGATCGAAGTTCCACCGGCTCAAGATGTCTCGCGGGCAGCAGGGGATCGGCATCTCCGCCGCCGGCATGTACGGCCTGCTCACCACGGGCAAGTCGATCAAGGTGACGTCGCGGACGGGGGCGGCGCGCCCGGCGCACTATTTCGAAATCCAGATGGACACGCGCAAGAACCGTCCGGAGATCATCCGCGACGACGCGATCGACGTGGATTGGGAGCGCGGGACGCAGGTCGTAATCGAGCTGGTGGCCAGTTATGCCAAGGGCCGCCAGTCCGTCGACGAGTACATCGAGCAAACGGCCATCGCCAACCCCCACGCACGGATCAGCTACACCGCGCCGACCCGCGAGCACCACGATTTCCCGCGCGGTACCGACGAGCTGCCGGCGGACACGAAAGAAATCAAGCCCCACCCGCACGGTATCGAGTTGGGGGTACTGATGAAGATGCTCAAGGAATCCCGCGGCGTGAAGCTCTCGGGGTTTCTGCAAAACTCCTTTTGCCGCGTGTCACAGGCCGTTGCCGAGCGAATCTGCGCCCACGCCGGCCTGAGCATGAAGGCCGCTCCCGGTTCGATCGCCAATCACGATGCCGAGAAACTCTACCAGGCGATGCAGGCGGTGAAGGTGCTCGCCCCGCCGACCGACTGCCTCGCGCCGATCGGCGTGCGAAACCTGATCGCCGGTTTGCTCAAGGAGGTCAAGGCCGAGTTCTTCACCGCCACCACGCGCAGCCCCGCCGTCTACCGCGGCAACCCGTTTCAGATCGAAATCGCGCTGGCCTACGGCGGCAAGCTCCCGGCCGAGGGGACCGCTCGGGTGATTCGCTTCGCCAACCGCGTGCCGCTGCTCTATCAGCAGTCGTCGTGTGCGGCGTTCAAGAGCGTGCTCGATGTGGATTGGCGCAACTACGGCCTCTCGCAGCCGGGTGGCAGCCTGCCGGTCGGCCCGCTGGTGGTGATGGTGCACATGGCGAGCGTGTGGGTGCCGTTCACGTCCGAGAGCAAGGAAGCCATCGCCGATTACGACGAAATCCGCAAGGAGATGCGTCTGGCGCTCCAGGAGTGTGGTCGCAAACTGGCCACCTATGTCCGCCGCCGTCGCCGGCAGAAGCTCGAAGCCCAGAAACGCGACATTTTCAGCCGCTACATCCCCGACGTCGCCGAGGCGCTCGCCCACCTCACCGGGACGAGCGAGCAGCGTCTGCTTCGCGAGTTGCAGGCGATCGCCCGCGCCCGCACCGCCGAGGCCGATGTCGAGCTCGACGAGGACGGCAAGCCGATCGTCAAACCCCCCGAGCCCGAAGAAGCCGTCTCGGAAGATGACTCGGTCGTCATCGTCCCCGAAAATGAGGCCGCCGAAGTCCCCGACGCACTGTTCGACGAAAACGGAGCCAACGGCACCGGCAAGAGCGGCGGCCGGCGAAAGCGCAAGTCCCGCCGGAGGAAATAGCGCCCAAGATCCGACGAGCGCTTCCGCATCGCCCTCGTTTCCCCGCGGGTGAGGGGGGTGGCAACCCGAGCGGTCCCGCGGCGCGGGCCGGCCTCACTCGATTTCGGCGAGTTCGAGAATACGCGCCACGGTCTTCGCCGAGGCGCCTCGCCTGGCGAGAATCGTATCCCGGGCCGCGCGGCCCATGCGTTGTCGGCGGCGCTCGTCACGCACCAGCAGGTTGACCGTCTCCGCGAGTTCGTCGGCGTTTTGCACGAGCCGGGCGCCGCCCGCGGCCAGCAGCACCGCGACCGCCTCGCGAAAGTTGTCGGTGTGCGGGCCGACCAGCACCGGCCGGGCGAGCCCCGCAACCTCCATGACGTCCGACCCGCCCAGCGGTACCAGGCTGCGCCCCACGAACACGACCGTCGCCAAAGCGTAGAACTTGCGCAGCTCCCCCATCGTGTCGCCCAGGAACACCGCCCGCGGTTCGGCGACTTTCGGCGGGACCAGCGGCGGTTTCCCGCTGCGACGCAGACACGCCCAGCCGCGTTCGGCGATGAGGCGGGCCACTTCATCGAATCGCTCGGGCTTACGCGGAATGATCGCCAATTGCAGCTCGGGCAAATCCGCCACCAGCCGCGCGTAGGCGTCGAGAATCTGCGTTTCTTCGCCCGGGCCGGTGCTGCCGCAAACCCACAGCGGTCGCGCCGGGTCGATGGTCATCT
>JALSRY010000042.1 GCA_026984555.1 Phycisphaerae bacterium | reverse complement strand
ATTCGTCGTCGTCCTCGTCGAAAGGCTGGGGCATCTCATCCGGGCCGGCCAGTCGCAACCCGAGCGCCGCCAGTCCGCGCCCGTGTGCGCCGGCAAACCGGGCTGGATAGGGCGTGTCGGCGCCCTTGGCCGCGTGCCAGAGGATGCGGTTGAGCGTGTCCTCGTCGACCTGGTCGGGCAGGTCGAGCGGCAGCGCGGCGCTGCGCTGCGCCCAGTAGCGTTCGCGCGGGGGGAGCGTTTCGGCACGCGGGTTGATTTCCGCCAGGGGAACGCGGTTGGGCCGGCAACGGTAAGGGGTGAGGTCGGGCCGGTTGGTGAAGCACGCGGTCATGAGCGGGGCCATCGCGTAGAGCTGGTTGGTGGCGGGGATGCCGAAGATGCGCTCGATCGTGTGGACCACCGACGTCTGGTTGTAGAAGTGGCTGATAACCTCTCCGCGCCGGGTGTACGGGCTGGCGATGAGGCACAGCGACCGGTGGCCGTCGACGTGGTCGTAGCCGTTCTGCGGGTCGTCTTCGATGACGAAGACGCAGGTCTTGGGCCAGAAGCGGCTGCGCGAGAGCCCTTCAACGATGCGCCCGAGAGCCAGGTCGTTATCGGCGACGAGCGAGCGGGGCGTGGGGTGGCCCGGGGCGGTGCCGGAGGTATGGTCGTTGGGCAGGTAGATGAAGATGAAATTGGGCAGGTGCCCCTCGGCCTCGAACTGGTGCAGCTCCTTGAGGAATACCGCCGCCCGCAACACGTCGGGAACGTTCATGTTCCAGCCGGGTGCGTCGAGACAGCTATAGTGCCGCAGTTTTTCGACGCCGATGTTGACCGTGAGCCGGATCTTGCCGGCTTGCTGGATGAAGTCCTTGTAGACGGTGGCGTAGTCGGCGTGCGGCTTGATGCCGGTCTGGTTGAACTCGCCGTAGTTGCGGAACGAGTAGCCGGCGGCGAGCACGTGGTCCCAGATGAAGCCCGAAGAGGAATAGGTGAGCGGATCGTCACCGAAGGTATAGCTGCGCGAGAAGCCGCCGAAGGAGCGTTCGAGATACGGGGTGACGTTGCCCTCGGTGGCCCACGAATGGCCGTCCGCGGAAAGGACGCCGTTGCAGTAGTAGTTGTCCAGCAGGACGAACTCCTCGGCGATGGCGTGGTGGTTGGGCGTGACGTCGCGTCCGAAGGTGCACAACTCGGGATCGCTGTTGCCTTGGGGCAGGTCGCCGAAAACCTGATCGTAGGTACGGTTTTCCTTGAGGATGTAGACGACGTGCTCGAAGACCGAGGGCTGGCCGGGGTGCGCGGGGACGGGGACGGCGTCGGCGGCAGCGGCGGAACGCTCGAGTGCCCGCAGCGTTTGCGGTACGCGACCGTCACGCTTGGCCTGGGCAGTGTAGCGGGCGAGCGCGGCGTCGTCGGGGATGTCGAGCCGGCTCACGGTGCCGCGGTGCCAGTGACTGTTCCAGCCGCGGCGCCCGCGGTGTTTCGTCCGCGAGCCGACGCCCTTGATGTTGGCGACGAACAGCCGCGCGCTTGTGGCGAGCACGGCACCGGGATACCAGCCAGTGGGGATGTAGCCGGCGATTTCGGCGGCCTGCCGGCCGTCCGGGGATAGACGCACGACGGCCAGCGCGTTGTTGCCCGCGTTGGCGACATAGAGTGTTCGCTGGTCGGGCGCGAGCCCCAGCCCGTTGGGCATGCTGCCGAAAGGCAGGCGGTCGTCGGGGCGAACGTTGAGCGTGGTGACGACCTTTCGCCGCGCGGTGTCGATGAAACACACGGTGTCGGAATTCGCGCACGCGACATAGAGCACACGACCGTCCCGGCGCAGGGCCACCCCGGCGGGCGAAAGGCCGACGGGAATCTCGGCGACCGTCTTGCGGGCGGTGAGATCGACCACGCAGACCGTGCCGCTGGCAGCGATGCCGCGCTCGTCGATGACGGTGTCGGTGCCGGCGGACTTGGCGGTCCGGTCGCCCGCGCGGGCGCGACGCCCACCCCAGTTCGACACATACGCCGTCGAGCCGTCGGGGGCGATGGCGACGGCGTACGGCGCGACGCCCACCTCCACCTGTGCCAGCAGCTTGCCGCCGGCGACGTCCACGATGGCCAGGGTGTTGTTGCGCGACAGACACACGCACGCCAGCCGGCCGCCGGGGGCCAGCGCGATGCCACAAGGGAACGAAGAACCCTTGCCGCCCGGTCCGGGCAGAACGATCTTCCCCGACCACTTCACCCGTCCGTCGGTGGCGACCTCGGCCGTGACCATCGTGTTGCCGCGCGTCGTGACATAGAGTCGCCGGCCGTCGGGCGAGAGGGCGATGCCGCACATCGACGCGCCGGTTCGGTGGTAGGGAAGCGTCTGCACGATCTTCCACGTGCGGGCATCGACGACGATGAGCGCGTTGTGGCCTTTGACGTACAACCACTTGCCATCCGGCGCGAGAACCATGTCCACCGGGCGAGCGGCGAACTCGATCGTCTGCCCCGCGGGGTGGATGAGCTGCGTCGTCGGGACGATGTAATCGCCCTGGCCCGTGGGGCCGACCGGGGGAATGTCGCTGGATTGGGCGGCGACCGTCGTCGCCAGCGCCGCCAGCGCGATCAGCCCGGCGCAGACGCGCACCGGGCATGCGCGGGTGGGGTTCGTGTCGAACAGACAGAGCATGGCAAGCCTCCAGAACGATCGTGTCGCTGCGTGTGGTCAGCGTTCATAGGCCAGATGGATGGTTCCGTCCGGGTTGGTTTCGAGCCGGGCGTGTCCGCCGGGCGGAACCGCCTCCAGCCAGGTATCCGCGACTTGCGCCGGAGCGCCGACATCTTCGATATTCGCTTTGGTGCGCATCAGGCGAATCAGGCCGCCCCCGACGAGGGCATACGCGTCGCGGGCCAGACGGCCCCGTTGCTCGTCGGCCATGTCCGCGACGATGGCCCGCAGTGCATCGAGCGGACCGGCGCCGGCGAGATCGTAGAGCTTGGGATCGATCCGGCCTTCCAGGCGGTATTGTCGCTCGCCGCCGCGCAGACGCGCCCGTTGCGACGCGTGCAGTTTGCCGGCCACGCGGCGATCGTCGGCGAGCAGCACGACGATGGCGTCGCGCCGGCCGTTGGCCTCGCGCAGGTACGCGAGTCCGAGCGGTGTACGGCGCGAGGCGTCGGCGGGCAGCACGTCGCGGTAGTCGCGCGGAAGCTGTCCGATCTGGATATGCCGGTAACACCAGTCGGCTTCGAGCCGCGTGCAACCCGGCGCGAGCAGCATCAGCCCGAGCGTGGCTGCGATCACCGCCGTGGGCCAGGCTCCTGCACCGCCTTGGCTGTGCGCCGGGGTGCGGGGAGTGACGCGGCGGTGATTCGTCGGGCGCGGAACGTTCGTCATCTGGTTCATGCCGGCCATCTTCGGCGTCGGCGTCTCGCGATGCAAGCGCCCCGGCGGTGACGGGAGGCGGTGGCTCATGGTTTGCCGGCGGGTCGGCACGCACCGCCGGGAGTGGTTTGACCGATTTCGTTCAAGGCTTCGGGCGAGACGATGATTCGGGGCGGTTGGTTGGGGGCGTAGGCGTTGCGGTGGGGGATGTTGCGCCGGTCGAAAGCGCGGTAGTCGCTGATGCTGCCGACGCGGGCGATACGCAGGTATTTGCGGAGGATGCCACGACCGTGGTTGAACTCCGCGAACGGAGCCGAGCCGTAGCCCACGCCGTGGGTGCCCGAGAGGTTCGAGGAAAAGTACTTCATGCCCGTGATGCGCCCCTGTTCGTCGCGAATCCAGTCGATGAAGATGACGGAGTGGCCGCCGCGGGGGGCGGTGCTGTAGTCGGCGAAATCGCCGGGGCGGGCGTCTTCGAGATTGGTGATGGCCCGGCCGAGGCCGTAGGCGACGATGGCCCGCTGGGGGCTGTCGCCTGTGCCCTCGATGTACCAGAGCTGGAGCATGTTGAACAGGTCGTAAAAGGTCATGCCGTTGAAGTCGTCGGGGTCGAGTCCTTTCTGCACGTTGCGGAGCTTCATGGCACGAATGAACACTTCAAACGTCAGGCCGCAGCAGTAGCTGCATCGCGAGCCGTCGGGGTAGGCCTTGGCGACGACCATGCCCTTGTACCACATGTCCTGCGTGACGCCGTTGTAGATGTCGTATTCCCGCGGGTTCCAG
Source organism: Phycisphaerae bacterium (assembly GCA_026984555.1). Taxonomy (GTDB): domain Bacteria; phylum Planctomycetota; class Phycisphaerae; order UBA1845; family Fen-1342; genus JALSRY01. The sequence goes on along the minus strand of JALSRY010000042.1, from coordinate 1,313 downwards.
CCGCAGTGGTAGGGGTACGAGCCGTCGAGCGGATAGGCCGAGATCACCTTGAGCACGTAGGGGTTGAGCGAGCCTTCGGCGTCGTCGGCGACCATCTCCTCGCAGGCAAACGCCTTGGCGAGGGCCTTGTCCACGGGCGAAAAGCCCCGCTCATCGAGCGGATAGGGACGCGGGGTATAGGTGTAGCGCTTGGCTTTGCACGCGGGGGCCGAGGTCGGTTTCGGCGTGGTGGTGGCTGTGGAAATCTGCGAGCCGCCCGCCGGCGCGCGACATCCCGTGGTCGCGAAGATCACGCTCGCGATGGCGATCAGGCTGGTTGTTCGAAGTCGTCGCATGGTAGCACCTCCTCGGCCGTCGTTCTATCACGGGCGAGGTGCCTGTGCCACCCCTCGATGAGCGCGCTATTTCCCGGACCGGCGCGGGCGAGCCGCCCCCAGGTCGCTCGGTTGCGAGGCCGAACCGCCCGACGCCCGCTGGCATCGTTCCCTGTGCCGCGGGGCGGCCCTAACTCGCCACGGGGGGATGCTTCGTAGCGCTTGTGGTTTGCCGATCGGCAAGCGAGATGTTGCGGGTGGTGTCGTGGCCGTGCTGGGCGTCGCGCGCACCGCCGCGACAGTGAATGCGATTTCCCCCGTTGTGCTTGGCGAGGTACATGGCCTCGTCGGCGGAGGCGAGCAGACGTTGCGTGTCCCAGGCGTGGCACCAGGACGTGACGCCGATGCTGGCCGAGAGCCTCAGTACCTTCCCGCGGATCACCGGCGGATCGGTGTGGAGGTTCTGATGTACGCGTTCGGCGACGAGCCGGGCGCCGTCGATGTCGGTCGCGGGCAGGAGCACGATGAACTCGTCGCCACCGACGCGAGCTGCCGAGTCGATCTGACGCAGCCCGGCCGTGATGCGGCCGGCCGCATGGCGGATGAGGGCGTCACCGGCGAGATGTCCGAAACGGTCATTGACTCGCTTGAGCCCGTCGAGGTCGATCATCATGAGCGAGAGCGGACTGTGGAAGCGCCGGCAACGCTGGATTTCCTTTTCGAGGGCCTCCTCCATCCACCGGTCGTTGAACAGTCCGGTGAGGCGATCGACCCGGGCTTCGATCCGGGCGCGTTGGTGCCGCCGGGCGTTGTGCAGGCAGCGCGCGAACACACGAAACAGGTTGGGCGTGTGGACGCCCGCGGGTGGGGCGGGGGCATCTGGACCAGGAGCGGCAGCGGCATCGGCGCGGCTGGGCCTGCTGAGCAGGAGCAGGCCCGAGAGGTCGTTGCCGTCGGCCAGGGGTATCGCGAGCGGCTCCGCGTCGTCGTGCGTGGCGA
>JALSRY010000041.1 GCA_026984555.1 Phycisphaerae bacterium | reverse complement strand
CGGCGACTCCGCGGCTGCTTCGCCGCCATCCTGAGCGTGGCAGGTGGCTGGCTTTCGTGCGGGGGGGACCGACGGTTCCCAGCGCGACGGGCGGAAAACAAATCTCAGTCTACGATGTCGTACACGATCCAGGCATTCGAGGCCGCGACGGCGTGATTCTGCGCAACCAGCGCCTCGCCGCGATTGCACGCCAGGGGCGTCGTAAACCACGCGATATCGACGTTGGTGTTGGCCCCGGACTTGAGCACCGGGGAGATTTCCGCGCTGGCGGACTTGATCGTGATGTTGGTGTTGGGGTCACCGACGAGACGCAAGAGGCGGATGATACGACCGGCGTCGGCGGGGACCAGCGTCGTGTCGGCGTTGGGGGCGAGATTGACCAGTGCGGTTGCCATTGCCTGTACCTCCGAAGGTTACGCGAGACCAGCCCGATGCGGTGCCCGCGACCATCGCGGGACGTTCACGCCCGCGATGGACCGATCAGGGCTGTACGAAATGCAGGGCCGAGGAGTAGTAGACACGTCCGTGCAGCGCGACCGCCCAGTACCACGAGTATCCGCCGGCGTATTGAACGCTGACGTTGACGACGCCGGTCGCCGGGGTGAGCACGAGATACTGTTTGTTGGTGCTGACCGTCTGGATAATCGTGCCGGTGTCGAAGCTGACGTCGGCTGGTGCGAATGTCGTCTCGCCGCCGCCGGGACTATCCGCCAGCCAGCAGTGCAGCAGCGTGTACTTGGCACTCTCGACGCGGATTTGCGTGGTGATGGTGTCGGAAACCTCGTCGCCCACATCGGTCCGGATGATTTCCGCGTAGTCCGGGAAGAGTCGATCGGCGAGATCGCGGATGAACTCGGCGTGGCTTTCGATATCGCTGTCGCTGCGAAGCAACGGCGCACGCAACTGGGCAAGCTGGGTGGCGATCTGAACGGCGGCCACCGCGGGACTGCCCGAAAGGACGGGCCCACGCGCGAAGTCGGGGCCGAAAAACTCCACGTGTCTACGCTGTTCTGCCATCGTCGTGCCCTCCTGCACACCGGCCAGCCGCGGACGCGTTGCCACCGGCGCGACCGTGATGTCGGCGGATGCTAGGTACACGGGGTGTGACGGATCAAACCGCGGTGCGGCGCAGGCGCGATTCGAGCGGATACGAGCGGATTTGGGCGGGGTTGGGCACGCCGGCCGACAATAACCATCCCGCGGCGGCCGGCCACCGGCGGGTTCGTTCGTGGGGTCATTCAGAGAAGGCGCAAGATGCCGCTGGGAAAAGCACCAACAAAAGCGTCCGCCGACCCCACCGGGGGATCGACGGACGTGTGCAGCTTTCCACAGCCTCCCAGATCATGGCGGCCGACGTGCCGCCGTTGGTTCGTTTCAAACGTCCGGCGCCGCTGCGCTACGAACAGGAGCCGCCGTAGTTCGCCAGCAGGATCGAGAGGTCGGAGAGCCCGACACAATCGTCCCCATCAATGTCAGCCGCACCGTTGTACCCCGCATCACCGGCACAGAGGTTGTACGTGGCCAGCAGGACGGAGAGATCGGAGAGGTCGACGGAGCCATCGCCGTTGAGGTCGCCCTGGAGCGTGACGCTGACGGTGATGCTCGCGGCGCTGGTGTCCACGGTCGCCTGGGTCACGGGCGAGAAGTCGGGCGGCGTGTTGCATGCCGTCATGACATTGACGATCGGGTTGGCCAGCGAGAATGTGTAGTCGCCGCAGGTCGTGGGCATGGTAAACGATCCCGACACGACGACCTGCGGGCCGCCCTGCCCGACGCCGCAGATGACGTTCGCGTTTTCGCCCAAGCCGGTGCCGGCGGCCAGCGCTTGTCCGAAGGTGTTTTGCCCGCCGCCGATCTGGATGAGGTTCATCTGGCCGGCGTTGCCGCGTTGCACACCGACGTAGCCGGAAAGCGGTGCCTGGTCGCCGGGGTTGGTGATGCCGGCGGGGCGGTCGAAGTTCTGCATCGTGCTGTCGATGCTGCCCGGATCGGCCGGCGGGATATCGAACAAGGCGGGATTGGCGGGGTCTTGCACCAGGTCGCAGATCACGAGCGCGAGCCCCGCGTTGTCGTTGGAAACGGTGACCGCGATCGACCAGTTCACGGTGCTGCCGGGAGCCACGATCTGACCGGCCTGGGGCGAATCGAGCGTAAGCGTGGCTGTCTGGGCCGCGGCAACCGATACGATCAGCGCGAGTCCTGCAATGGATACGAGCAGGTTGCGTTGCATGGATTCTCTCCCTCAACAGGTGACTGGTTGCGCCGGGCGGACCGCCGGCCCGCCACGCTCGTGCGCAACCCAACCCTCGTCTTGTCAGGCTCATTGTAACAGCCCTGCCCGGCGGTTGTCACGAAAAAACGGTGGTCGCGTGCGGATTGCGAGCAGGGCACTCCCGCTGATGGGCTGTCGTCGTCACGACCCGTCGTCGCGCGAGCTGGATGGGCACGGCTTGCGGTTATCGGACGATCGAGTCCCCGCGGTGACGGAGCATGACTCGAACGGGAGCGGGAGAGGCTGGCGACACGCGCCCCGCGCGTGTGCGGGTCGCGGCGGTGTTTGGCCTGCTGAAAGTCGGGCGATATACTCTTGCCATCCCGTCCCGCGGCCGAGCGAGCCGCCGCGGGCCAAACAGCGTGCATCCCACCGCAAGGAGAATCAGGCCATGCTACGACGCCCAGCGCTCTGGGGAATCCCGTGTCTGCTCGCGTTGGCGGCTTCGTCGCCGACGATCGCGCGGACCGACGACACCGTGGCGGACGCCAAGGCCCGACTGGCCCGCGCCGGCGGACCCGATCAGTACAAAGCCAACGCGCTCGTGGTGCTCGACGAAACCGACATCGAGGTCAAGGACAGCGGCATCGGTGTCGCGACACGACGCAAGATCGTCAAGATCCTGCGCGAGTCTGCCATCCGCGCCCACGCCGTCCAGCGCTTCGAATACGACCCGCTGACGAACAACCTCGAGCTGATCGCGATTCGTGTCTACCGCGCCGACGGCCGCGTCGAGAACGTGCCCCTCGATGCCCGTGTCGACGAACCCCGCCCCGCGCACATGATCTACTGGGGCGGCAAACAGTTCGTCGTCACGTTGCCTCGGCTGGCGGTCGGCGACGCCTACGAGACGATCTCGCGGCTGACGGGATTCAACGTGGCCTACCTGGCCGGCGATGAGACGCCCTGCAACGCGCTGGGCCAGCCGCTGCGGCCGCCATTGCCGGGACACTGGCATGACGAGGTGCACTTCTGGTCGAGTCTTCCGGTGATCGAGAAGCGCTACAGCGTGCGCATTTCCGTCCGGAAGCCGCTCCAGTTCAAGGTTTACAACGGCGAGCTGGAAACGTCGGTCAAGCTCGACGGCGATCACCTCGTGTACACGTTCGTCAAGAAGGACATCGCCCCGCACCCGAGTGAGCCGGCGATGGAGCCGGCCCCCAATGTCTTCTGCAAGCTGCTGCTCGCGACCGTGCCCGACTGGCCGACCAAGGGCCGGTGGCTGCACTCGGTCAGCGAGCCGCAGCTCAAGGCCGACGACGCGATTCGCAAGAAGGTGGCCGAAATCATCAAGGGCTGCAAGACCGACGAGGAGAAGTACACCGCGCTCAACCACTGGGTCGCCGAGAACGTCCGCTACGCCGGCACCACCCGCGGCATGTCCGAAGGCTACACGATCCACGATATCAAGGAGACGTTCCGCGACCGCTGCGGCGTATGCAAGGACAAGGCCGGCATGCTCTGCGGCATGCTGCGGGTTGCCGGTTTCGAGGCGTACACGGTGATGACCATGGCCCGCCAGCGGGTCGATGACATCCCCGCGGACCAGTTCAACCACTGCGTCACGTGCATCCGCACGAAAGATGGCAAGCTCATCCTGCTCGACCCGACCTGGATGCCCAAGAGCCGCGATAACTGGTCCACGCTCGAACCGCTCCAGCACGTGGTTTTCGGCACGCCCGAGGGCGAACCACTCAGACAGTCGCCTTACTTCCCCCCGAAGGACAACCTCGCGCAGTGGACCGTCACGACCACCATCAGCCCGGACAACGACCTGTCGGGCTCGTTGCGGTTCACGTCCTGTGGCGCGCCGGAGGGACGTTTGCGCCGGACGCTCGCGGGGCTGCCTCCGGCCGAACGGACGACGTATTTCGACCGCAGCGTGCAGCGCGTGGCGGCCAACGCCCAGGCGGGCCGCGTCCGCTTCACCGACCCGGACGATTTTTCCCGGCCGATGAACATCGAGCTGGACTGGACCGCTGGCGGCTACGCGCTGGGGGACGGCGCGGTGCGCGCGTTTCGACTGCCGGGGCTGCAAACGATTCTCGGCGATCGGACGCTCTACGATCTCGCGGGCAAGACCCGGCTCGCACGGCGCAAGTTCGGCATCCGCCTGCTGGCGACGCGGCTGGCGAAGATCGAGGAGACGTTGCGGTTGCCCGCCGGATGGAAGCCCGAGCATCTGCCCGAGCCGGTGGAGCTGGATGGTCCGTCGGCGTCGCTGCGTTTTGCGATCGACGCGAAACCCGGACGCATCCACTACACCTGCGAGCTGGCGATCAAGCACTGGCTCATCCCGGCGGATGAGTACGCGAACTTCAAGAACGTCATGGATACCTACGACAAGCTGACCCACACGATGGTGGTTTGCAAGCTGGAGGCCGGAAGTGTACGACGCTAAGCGCAACCGAACCGATGACCGGACAGATTTCCGCGGGGGCGATGCCCGTACCTCCCGTGTTCCGCGTGTCCGCCGCGACCTGCACCGGGCCGCGTGGCCGGTGCTGCTGGCACTGCTGGTGGCGGCGCCGGCGACGGCTCGGGACGCCAACCGGAAACAAGCCGCCGGTACGCGGGCCGACCGTCCCGACGCGGTCTACGAGCTGTGGGAACAGGAGTGGACGCTCAAGGCCGACGGCTCGGTCGTCTATCATGAGAAGAAGCACGTGCGGCTGAACTCCGACCGCACGTTCCGCGCCTTCGGCGACCCGCGCATCACCTACGACACCGCGACCGACAAGCTGGAAGTGCTCGAGGCACGCACGCGGCGGGCCGACGGCAGCTACGTGAAACTGCCCGATTATGCCGCCGTCGAGGTCGCACCCGATGCGGCCGGAGGCTGGCCGGCGTTCGCGAGTCTTCGCCAGCGTGTGCTGGTCATGCCGGCGATCGAGCCCGGTTGCGTGCTCGAAATCGAATACCGCATCACCTCCCGGCCGGGCAGCCATCGTGACATCGCCGCGGACCTGCGCATCGACGACCGCTATCCGGTCCGCGCCCGCACGATCACGGTGACCGTCCCCCGCGGTCGCGCCCTCTCGCCGATCGTCAGTGGGCTATCCGACGACGACTACCTCTACAGCTTCGAGCAACGCACCGATGGCAGCAGCACGCACCGATGGATTTTCGCCAACCTGCCCGGGGCGGAGCACGAACCGCAAATGCTGCCCTGGCCGGCA
>JALSRY010000040.1 GCA_026984555.1 Phycisphaerae bacterium | reverse complement strand
CCGGTCGGCTCGGGCCGCTGTCGCCGACCTGGTAGCGGATGCCGCCGTCGCTGTTCGTCGAGTCTGCGAGGTACTTCATCGCCTTGTCGATCACGCGCTTGGGCACCGCGATGCCGGCGTTGCGACAAGCCCGCAGCGCCTGCACCTGCGTCACCGTCACCGATCCCTCGTCCCCCGATGCGTCCGGCGTATACAGCCACCCCCCCGCAACGCTCTGGCTGCGAGCGGTCAGGTCCACCGCGCGGCGAAGCACCAGCCGAATTTCGGCCTGGCGACGGGAATCCTCCTCCATCCCGTAGCACTGGGCCAGGAAAAGCATCGCGAAACCGTGGCCGTGCATGCAGTGGCTTTCCTCCTCGATCCGGGCGATCAACCCGTCCCGCCGCGCGCTCTTGAGAACGAACGTCAGCGCGCTGCTGACGTTCGGAGCGTAGGTGCCCTGCGTGGGCGTGTTGCCACCGGCCAGCAACGCGAGCCCCGCCAGCGATGTCATCGCTACGGGGTAGCCGCCCGTGGCGCCGTTGGTCCGCCAACTGCCGTCGCGGTTTTGCGTCCCGGCGAGGTACTTCAAACCACGTTCGATCGCGGCGTGTGTCGCCGGCGTGATCCACGGAGGGGCGGGCTTGACTGTGACCGGTCCGCCCGTGATTTCCGCCGACGCCCGTTGTCCCAGCGCCGGTGCGGTCTCCGCCAGCGTCGCGAAGCACACGAGCCCCACCAGCAGGCGCCCGCACCCCGGGTGACAACGAACCAGCCGTCCTGCGTCGTCGCTGCGCATCAAGGCATCCTGTCCAGGGGCGAGTTTCCGTACGCGATCAGGTTTCCGCCCGCCTGCACGATGACACGCGCCGGGGTCGCGATCAACATCATTTCACACGTGGCTTCCGTCAGCCGGCGGAAATCGTCGCCGATCGGCAATGGATCATGCAGGCGTCCCGTAGCCTTGTCCACCAGTTGAATCGCGGGCGTCTCGACGTCGCTCGCCTGCTCCTCGGCCGCCGAAGCCAGCAACACCGGAATCAGCCGGGGATTCGCCGCGAGCTGCGTCGCGTTGATGGTCACGCCCGTGCAGAACTCCCGGCTCCAGAGCATGTTCCCGTTGTGCGCATCGAGCGTCACGATCCGCGAAACGACGTTACGGTTCTGATCGTCACGCCAGCCGACCCGCCCACCGACGAAGATTCGCTCCCCGCCGGCGACGATCGCCGTCACGGCGCTGAACTCGCCGAGCGTGCCACCGGCGACCGCCTTGCCGCTGCGCACGTCGAACATCCGCCAGTTATCGGAATCGCGGGTCCGATATGCCAACCAGGGCTGGCCCGCCGCCGGCGTCGTGTCCACGACCGCGGAACACGCCCGCCCCCACACGCGTTCGAGTGTCCGCGCGTCGATCCCCACCACGTGATCCGCCCCCCAGACAATCAGCATGTCGGCGACGACATCCACCCGCCGGGGAGTCGTCGGCCCGGTGTCCACCGGGCGCAGATGCCGGCCGTCGCGCGCATCGATCACCCACACCCGCCGATCTTCACCGATCAACAACAGGTGGTTCCCGACCGCATCGAGCCGCCGAACGTTGAGGTCCGCCAGGTTACGCCGCCAAAGCAGGCGACCGTCGGCCCAGTCCAGCATCTCGACGCGGTTGCGCCGTGGCAGCAGACAGAAACCCGCCGAACAGGCGAGCGCGCGGTCGGCGTAGTCGTCGGGAATGGCGCGCCATGCCGGAACCGCCCGCTCCCACTGTCGCCGACCGGCGTAACGCTCGGGCCCCAAACCCACGCACACGACCCCGCCCGGCACGGGTACCACCGCGAGCGGATCGAACCGCGTCACGGGCCAGGCTTCGCGTTCCCCCCCACCACGCACCATGTCCCCAGCCGACGCGCCGAGCCCCGACACGTGCGCGAGCCGGTCCTCCGTCTGACGCTGGGCCTGCTGGTGTTTGAACGTGTTGACAAGCGTGATCTTTCGGCGGGAGAGGTCCGCCGTCAGCATCCATAGCGATGTAGCCGCCAGCGGCCGCCTGGAATCGAACAGCAGCTCACAGGCGGGCGCTTTCCATTGGCGGCTCAGGGCCGCGGTAAACGGCTTCCCACGATCCTGCTGGAGTTTGCGCTGTGCCAATCGCAGCGCCGCTACCCGCCGCCGCTGCGCCGACGCGCTCAGCGTCGCGGGCATCGCGGGCCGCGAGGCGGGCGTCTGCCCACCTGTCTCGGCCTTGTCGAGTGCCGCCCACGCCTCGCGGTCGTCGCGCGCCAGATCGAGCATTCCCAGCGACACATGCGCATCCCAACGCTCCAACAGCAAGCGGCGGCGTACCGCCGGCGGCCAGCGCTCCGTATCGTCCGGCAAATAGCGCAGCTTCTGTTCCGGCGGAATCTTTCGACAAGCCAGGTGCAAGCCCACCAACGACCGCAGCGGGTCGTCTCGCAGGGCCGTGTACAGATGGCGCAGAGCAAGGGCGCTCCGGTCGGAGGGATCCTCCTGTGCCACGATCTGCTCCACGAGCTGCTCGACCGCCGCCCGATCGGTACGCGGGGCAATCTCCGCGATATGCCGAGCCGCTTCAAGCCACGCGGCCACCTGCAACCCTTCCGAACGAGCGGCAATCACTCCGCCGTTCGATCGGCCGAGCACTTCGCCGTATTGCGCAAGCGCCGCCCCGTATCGCTCCATCTCCTCCAGCGTGTAGCCGAGTTGCAGGGACAGCGCCGCCTGCAAGCTCGGTGCCGCCGCCAGGTCGCGGGCCCGTCGAAGCAGGTCGAGTCGCTGCGTCCCGGCGGGCAAGTTCGCAGCCTGTCGCAGCAGGGCAACTTCGCGCAACCGGTCACAGGCCGCGGCCAGCCGCCGGTCGTGGGGCTGCACGTTCGCCAGTCGATCGAGTGCGTGCCGATCGTGATTCTCGAAGACATCGAGCCAGGCGAGCACGAGCGCCGCCCGCGCGTCGCCAGTGGGTTGCGTCGCTCCCGCGAGACGTGCCCGCGTCGCCAGCGGATCGGGGTACTTGACGACTTGACGCGGCGTCACAGCCAGCAGTGCGTCGCCCGCCAGCGCAAGATTGGCGACTCGCGGCGGGCGTCGGGCGGCCCACGCGGGCGCCGCGTCGTCACCACCCGCCAGCGCCGGTTCCTGGTCGGCGATCACCTTGCCGGTGTTCCCGTCGATTACGACGATGCCCGTCGCGGTCGGTATGAACAGACGCCCCCCGCGCACCACGCCGCGTCCTGTAATCGCCAGCGGTACGGAACGCCAGCGAGGATGCCGGAGATTTGGGCTATGGAGATCGAGGCAGATCACTTCGTCGCCGCCGATCATCAGTCCGTCCGCGGTAGCGCCAAGGAGAAACGGGTAGCGATCGCGCGGAATGTGCCAGCGCTGCTCGCCGCTGAAGCGGTCGATACCGAGCAGCTCGCGGGCATCACCCGGCGCGACGATCAGCAGATCGCCAGCGAGGATCGGCGGGTCGGCGTGGATCGGCTCGGGCCCCTGCCTCGGTTGCCACCAGAAGCGTACTTGGGCCGCCACCGCCGTGCTGGGGTACACCGTCGCCCACTTCCAGTGCAGCTCGCGGGGCGTGAGGGCGGCCACAACGCCGTTTCCGGTGCATACGTAAAGGGCAGTGGCATCGGCGAGCAGAAAACAGCGCCCCCCGCCGGCGGGGAAGTAGGTCGGCGGCCCGATCAGCGGAACTTCCCGCAACAATCGCCCGTCGGCCGGGTCGATCAGCGCGAGGTTGAGACGGTCGCCCCGCTGAATCGGCGCCACCAGCCGCCCCCCCAACAACAACGGCACACCCTGGAAAGCGACATCGAACAGGGGATTGCTGGGCGGGTCCGCGGTGCGCCAGACGATGTGACCATCTCTCGGATCGCGGGCGATGAGCTCGTTCCGGCGTGACGCCTGCGTCCGCCCCATCCCGGGAAACATCCCCGTCGTAAGCGGTACTTCGGCCCCTATGGTTCCCTCAATCGCCAGCACCAGCCCCGCCGCGATGGACACCGCCTGTCCGAGGTGATCCGAGAACAGTGCCGCCGTCTCGGGCGACCACTCGACCGCCGCGCGAGCGGGCGCCAACTCGCCCAGAATGCGCGCATCGGGCGTAATCGACGCCACGGGCTCTTCCGGCTCCGCATCGACGCCCCACAGTCGCACCAGCGTTTCCGCGTCGAGCACGCGCAGCCGCCCGGCGGCGCGTATTGCCAGCACGCCTTCGCCGACCGCCGCGCGATAGGCCGGCAGCTCGCGCAGCACGTCGATCGCGTGCGCGACATCGTCGGCGCCGGCGGACCCTTCGCGCATGTCTTTCTGAAGCGGACACGTCCACAGCGCGCCGCGGCGCAGCGCCATGCTGATCGACCCGCCCGCGGTCGCCTGGCGGTGTTCGAGCTCCTTCAGCCAGCGATCCAGCAGCGCCAACCGTTGTTGCCGCCGTGGGTTCGGCGGGGCCACCGACCGCGAGCGCAACGCAGTCAACAGTCGCCGGGCGGGCTGGATCGCCCCGGCTCCTCCGAGCGCAACCACGAGCTGAGACCGCAGCGAGTCGTCGTCGGACGCTCCCGCCCGCAACAAATCGCGCAGCACGCCGACAGCCTCGCCAAACCGCCCGCGGTCGAGCAACTCCGCCGCCAGCTCCTGACCGATCTGGGGCCAGAGCGCGCTGAGCGGATATCGACGAAAGAGGCGCCGCAGCCGGTCCAGATCGCCCCGCGTGCGGGCCTCGTCAAGAAGCGTCGCGGTCTCCGCGTCGTGTAGTTGCCGGTACAGCTCGATTGCCGAATCCGGGAATTGTTGCGCCAGGCGAAGCGTTTGCCGCCAAACGGGGTAGTAGACGCGGCTGGCCGGCGTCGCGACGAGCCCATCCCCCAGAGCCGCCAACTCGTCGATCAGCCCGGCGGCGAGCCGCTCGTCGCCTACATGGAGTGCCTGCTCGATACGACTCGTGAGCAGCAGGGCCTCGTTGCTCACCGGGAGCGTGGCCCCCTGGTTGCGCGGTTGCGGCGACTGCGCCCCGGCCGCGACCACCCCCACCACCCCGGCCAGCAGCGCTCCCAATCGAAACCACGCCGGAACCAGATGCTTGTGGAGCGGTCCGGAGCGTTGGGTCGGCAGGCGTGATCGGTGGTGGTTGCGAATCATCTGGTCGCCGCGAGATCGACAGCAGCCGGCGCGCGAGCCACCGCCGGCCCGCATCCGCACGCACAAGTATATAGCGGAACGCTCGCCGCCGTATCAGCTCGCCCGGGCACGAGCAAACGCGGGCAACCGGGAGCGATTGCGCGAGATCGGGAGCGTATGCAGAACGCGGGCTCGGGACGGGAACCGGCACCGAACGAACAGCGCCGGCCTTCATGGACCGGCGCGTGGTTTGTCGCAGATGTTCACGGGGCCACGATGGCGTACAACCACCGTCCGGCGTCCGACGAGCTCGCGCCGGGGGGCGGCCCCACCGGGCTCCGGCGGCGGCTGCT
>JALSRY010000039.1 GCA_026984555.1 Phycisphaerae bacterium | reverse complement strand
ACCAGAATCCTGGATAATATTGGATGCAATTCGGTGCCACAAGAGTAACGGTAGTGGTAGTGCACCGGTTGAAAACCGGTGCCACAGAGTGCAAAGGGGGCGAATCCACCGGATGCAATCCGGTGCCACAGGATGTTGGGATGTCCACCGGATGGAAATCCGGGGCCACAGGGAGACACCCTGGATGCAATCAAGTGCCACAGGATGCTGGGAGCCCCACCGGATGAAATCAGGGGCCACAGAACACGTGAGGTCCATCGGATTGCATCCGATGGACTCCCTGCGATCCCCTATTCCGGTGCGCACCGTGTTGATGCGGCTGTCAACGGGATCGGGATCGCGCGGACGCCATAGCCCGCGGATCGGGATAGACGAGGCCACCTGGATTCCAGCCAGCACGGCGCGTGCTCGACGGATCGCCGTACCACCCATGCCGACCGGCCGGTGGTTGATCGCGAACGCTATGGCCGAGGCGACAGACGGCTATAGCTGCTGCGCCGGGGTTTCCACCGGCGATTTCTTCTTTTTCAGGTGGCGGGGCGGGTGCTGGCGGCGGTACTCGGCCATGTTCGGCGGCTCGGGGAACGCCGCCGCGAACGAGAACTCCATCGCGTCGCATTCCTTTTGGAGCGTGTCCTTGACGTCGTCCCAGACGGCCTGTTTGAGATAGACGGGGAGGAACCCCCACAGGCGGGCCTTGTGCACGGTGATGGCGGGATTCGTGCTGGGCTGTTGGAGATAGGCCCGCAAGACGTCGGCCTGGAAGTCCGGGAACGGTGGCAACTGCATCTTCTGGATGCGTTCCTTGAGTTTGTCCTTGTTGTAGCGTGCGTGTACGGCGAAGGCTTTCTTGACCAGCTCGTTGTAGCGCGCCAGCTCCCCGCGGGCCAGGACTTCGAAAGCGTTGACCAGCAGCATCGCCACGGTCTCGCGCGTTTCCCAGTGGCCCGACAGGTCTTCGAGCAGCGTATCCTCGACGAATTGCGCCAGCGACTTGGCGAAGACGGGGTTGATCCGCCCGTCGCTCGACGTGCCGTAGTTCTTGCGCATGTACTCGAAATAGTGGCGTGCCTCGCGGATGCGCCCGGCGAAATAAAGCAGCCGCACGGCTTCCGTCAGGAAGTTCTGGTGTCCGGTACGGAAGGTCTCGCCGATGCCCGTCTTGGTGGGGTTCGGGTCGAGGATCTTGCCATACGTCAGGTACGCCTCGTGCATCGACTCGATGAAGTTGAGATCGGGGTTGTAGTTGATGTACGAGAGGCTGGGGTTGTCGTAATCGGGCTCGAAAACCAGTCGGTTGCGGCGGTAGAGATTGTGCAACGCGAAGAAGATCAGCCGCGCGGTGTTGATCTTGTCGTTGCCGATCTTGTTGATGGTCTGGTCCGAGGCGATGAGTCCTTCGTTGACCCAGTACAGCGCGTGGGCGTCGACCCCTCGCCAGTCGATCGGCCCGAAGCGCAGCGTCAGTTCGCCGAGTCGCCGCGGATCGAGCTTGTAGACTTCCTTGAGCACCTTGCGCTGGAGGAAGCGGATCAACGCCGCCCCGTCCGGGTCGTGGCTGCTGACCCCGACGATCTTGTCGAATTGCTTGAGCCGGCGCTGTTGCTCGGCTTTCTTGGGGTCGCGCTCGTCTTCCGAGCTGGTCTTGCGCAGCCGCTTGACGAGGGGCAGCGGATCCTGGATTTGACGCAAGCGCTTGAAAAAGGTGTGAGCCAGCCCGCCTTGACGCCAGTATTCGTCCTCGTCGAGCGTGTCGTCGCTGATCGGCACGCCCATCGCACGCAGCTTCGCGACCATCTCACGCGTGCGCGGATGGCCGCGGTAGAGCTCCTCCAGCGACTGCGCCGCTTTCTCGATCGCGACGAGCCGGTCATACGCGGCCCGCGTGGTGATCTGGTAATCCAACGGCCGCTCGCCCGTGGCGAGCTTCTTGAGTTGCTGGTTGACCTGCTTTTCCCGCTCCTTTTCCGAGCGCTCGTACTCTTCGCGCTCCTCGGGCGTCATGTTCTTCATCTTGCGCTTCATGCGCATCTTCCGCTCGTGCTCGGCGGCTTTGACGAGCAGGTCCTCGCTCGGCCTGACGATGAACTCGCTCACCGACTCCCCCGGGCGGTACTGCCCCAGCGGATCGGGCGGACGGCCGAACACCAGGTGCATCCGGTACGCCCAGTTGCGCTTGTAGGTCAGGTGGTACTCGTCCGTGGTCTCGCTCATCTTGTTGACGAAAATCCACGCGAGCTGACGGTACAGGTTCACCGCGCGCGGGTTGTATTTGAGCCCCTCGTCACGGATCAGCTTGGCCCCGTTGTACACCCAGTTCCAGCGTTCCTCGGGCGTGTACGTCGTCACCGAGATGTTCCAGGCCATGTTCCACGACTGAAACTCCCAGACCGACGGAAAACGCGGCTCCAGCTTGCATATCCAGCTCGCAAGCTGCATCGCATCGTAGTAACGACCCGCCCGCTTGTACTCCTCCGCCCGAATGAACGCGATGTTCGTGATCAGCCCGCGAAACGCCCCGAACGCCTGGATCGCGAATGCGTACTCCGGCGGCGCGGTCTCCGTCGGCGATGCGACGCCGTACATCGTCAGCGCCTCGCGCCCCTCGTTGATCTTCGGGATGAAGATCGACGAGCCGGCCAGCAGCAGCCCGCAGAGCACCACCGAGATGACCTGTGTCAGTCGCGACATAACCCTCGTTTCCGTCCGCGCCGCAACACGGACCCGTGCCCGGTTCCGGCGTTTCAGCCGTTTCGATACCGCGGCGTAGCGACGGCGGTACCCCGGGCGCCTATACGATGACCCGCGCGATCTCCCGCGAGCGGAAGATCAGCCACCCCGGCAACACCAGCAGCACCAGCCCGTACACCAGCGTGTGCAGCGTCGCGCGGACCATCAACGCCGCCGAAATCGCATGCCCGCTGATGAGTTTTTCTACGCCGCTGAAGGCTACGAAGTTCGGCAACGCGATCTTGAGCACCGGGACCAGGATGCTCCGCACCAGCGGGCCGAACGAACCGTAGGGGTCGATCTTCGGGTTGGGGTGTTTGAGGTTCGCCCCGATCGACTCGAGCCACCACGGAATGCCGATGCAGAACAGCAGGATGCACAACACGCAGAAACACGCCACCGGGAACGATACGAACGTGCTGAAAAACAGCGCGACGGCGCTCAGGAACGCCAGCCGGAAGAAAATCAGCAGCAGCGTGTTGACGTAGTTGACCTCGAAACTACTCTCGGGGTAGAGCACCTGGAACGCGTCGTCACCCTCGAAGTAGATCGTGCTGTTGCGGTTGGCCGGCGGGTTCGCCACCCCGATCGCGATCTTCCCGTCCTTGACCGCATTGGCCTTGATCAGAAACTCGTGCCGAACCGCCGAGCGCTCCTGCGTCGTCAACACCTGGAGCGGCGCGTGGGTTTCCGGATCGAGCATGACCCACTGGATATACAGGATTTCGTCGGCGTGCGTGGGAACGGCCCGGGCCTTGAAACTGACCTGGATGATCCCCCCGGCCGCCTTCGAAAGATCGACGTTGGTGAATTCGTACACTCGGCGTCCCAGCGGCGGCACGCTGCGCCAGCGCTCCCGAAGCTGGTGCACGGTATTGGCGATGGCCAGCGCACGCGAGACGCCGAGCGATTCGCCGGCTTTGATCTTCTTGTCGATGCGTTCGCGGGCCATCTGGCGGAAATCCGGCTCGGTGGGCACCGCCGCGCCCCGGGCCGTCCAGATCACGTTGTTGATCTTGATCCGGTCACGGGGAAACTGTGTCGGTCGCGTCTTGATATACACGCCGAAAGCGTAGATCATCAGCCCCGCCAGCAGCAGCAGCATCAGGTTCAGCAGGTTCACACCGACCCACTTGCCCGCGAGCACCTCGAATCGCGAAACCGGTTTCGTCAACACGAGATGGATCGATCGCCGGCGAATGTCGTCGGTCAGCGTTGCACACGACAGGAAGACGGTCGAGAGACTCAGGAAAACTCCCGCTGCCCCGAGCGAGTACGAAAGAAAGGTTTGCAGCCGGCCCGCAAGCGTCTCGTCACCCTTCACCGTGAAAGGCAGCCGAAGAAAAATGAACAGCATCACCACCAGGAAGACCAGCACGATCTTCATGCGGATGCCTTCCCAGAACGTCAGCCGGGCGATGGCCAGGATGCGTGTCATGATGGCCGCGTATCCTCCGCGTCGTCTTCACCGCCGGTGAGTTCATCGAGCAGCGAGCGGTCCACGTTTTCGCCGGTCACGACCGGCGCGGACGGCTTCGAAGGAGCCTCCGCCGGCGGCGCGGCTTGTGGCGCCGGTTCGGCCGCCTCGGCGGGGGCCGTCAGCTCCGCGAGCACTTCGCCGGCCGGTTCCGCGGGTTCGGTCGTCGCGGCGGACGGCGCCTCCGGTTCCTCGCCCCGCTCCTCGACCTTGACCAGCGATTCGAGCACCGCGGCACCGCTGGCCTGCTCCCCCAGGAAGCCGGCGATCTCGCCGCCGGCCGAGGTGCCGGAGGTCTCCACCTGCTGGGCGTGGGCCTGCTCGACGATGTGCAGGAAGAGCGTTTCGAGCCGTTCGCGGGGCGTCTCGATCCGCAGCTCCTTGTGCTCGCGCTCCCGCACGACGCGTTCGATCTCCCGGAGCGTTTCGTCGGAAAGGCGCTCGCACGTGATCTGGAGCATGTCCTTGCGGCTCAGCACCTCGTCGATCTCGCCCGAGACGCGCGCCCGACCGCCGTACAAAATCGTCACGCGGTCGCAAACCTCCTCGACGTCGGCGAGCAGGTGGCTGGAAAGCAGGATGGTCTTGTGGTGCTGGCGTCCGAGACGCAGGATGATGTCCTTGACGAGCTTGGCACCGATGGGATCCAGGCCGCTGGTGGGTTCGTCGAGGATCAGCAGGTCGGGATCGTTGATGAGCGCCTGGGCCAGGCCGATCCGGCGGGCCATCCCCTTGGAGTATTCGCCGACGGGCCGCCGGGCCGCCGAGCGCAGGCCGACCATCTCGAGCAACTCTTCGGTCCGCCGCTGTCGCTCGCGCCGGTGAATCTGGAACAGCGTGCCGTAGTAGTCCAGCGTTTCACGCGCGTTGAGAAAGCGGTACAGGTACGACTCCTCGGGCAGGTAGCCGATGCGGTTCTTCACACGCACGTCATCGGGAGGGCGATGAAAGACCGTGACCCGTCCCCGCGAAGGATAGAGCAACCCGAGGATCATCTTGATGGTCGTGCTCTTGCCCGAGCCGTTGGGACCGAGCAGGCCGAAAATCTCACCCGGTTCGATCGTGAAGTCCAGGTCGTTGACCGCCCGGACCCGCGCGCGGTGCCAGAAGTCGCGGAAAACCTTGGTCAACCCGACGGCCGAAATGACGCTTGTACTGCTCACGGTTGTCCTCGTGTTCCCTCGAGCGCGGCGACCCGGACGAGCCGGGCACCGCGCGAGCCGGAGGGGGCCTACTGCTCCTGTGCGTTCTTCGGTTGGTTGCGGCT
>JALSRY010000038.1 GCA_026984555.1 Phycisphaerae bacterium | reverse complement strand
CCGACACCGACGGGTGGTACGTCGCCAACCATGACGCGGAGCCATACGAGTCGATGCGGTTGATCGTACACGACGTGACCGTGACGGAGATGGACCTCGGCAAAGCCGTGGACAACTACAACATTCGCGACCAGGCCGGACACGACGCCTGGGCCGCGGACTATATGAACGCCGACATCGACCCCTCGGGATACCATCCGTTCGTCAGCGTCGGACAGGGTTTCTGCGGGCTGCGCGGCGTGCTGGAACAGTACACGAACCTCGCCGACGGGTGGGACTACTACCAGATCGTGACGTTCTCGTCGGCGGACCTGGCAATCTGTGGCGACGCGGACCACGACGGCGACGTGGACCTGAGCGACCTGTCACTGCTGCTGGCGCATTATGGCACCCCGAGCGGTGCGACGTTCGAGGACGGGGATTTCGACGACGACGGCGATGTGGACCTGAGCGATCTTGCGATCCTGCTGAGCGCCTACGGAGAGAGCGTGCCGTAACACCCCACCCGCGGACAACGTGCGGGCCGCACCGACCCGCCGGCAGCGACCACGCCGGGGCGCCCGCTCGTGCGCGCGACCTCTGCGGGGAGGGTGGAGCTGCGCCGCAACCGGGGGCGACCCGTTATAATCCCTCCCATCTCAGGCTGCACGACGCGAGGATACCAGACGGATGATAATCACGATCGACGGACCGGCGGGATCGGGCAAGAGCACGGCGGCGCGCAAGCTCGCGGCCCGGCTGGGTATTCCCTACCTGGACACGGGAGCGATGTATCGCGTGGTGACGCTGGCTGCCTTGGAAGCCGGTGCGGACCTTCACGACGAGGAAGCACTGACGCGCATCGCCCGGACGGCGGACTATGACCTCGATTGCGGGCCGACGCACGCGCGCGTCACGCTCGACGGGCATGATGTAACGGAGGAGATCCGCTCGATGCGGGTCAACGAGCACACGCGCTACGTGGCACGTTCGCCGGGCGTGCGGCGGGTTCTGGTGGAAAAACAGCGAGACCTGGGCCGGCGACTGGGCTCGATGGTCACCGAAGGGCGCGACCAGGGCAGCGTCGCGTTTCCCGATGCCGAGTTCAAGTTCTTCATGGACGCCGACCTTCACAAACGCGCCGAACGCCGCCTGGTCGAACTGCTGGCCGACGGCGAAGACGTGACGTTCGAGCAGGTGCTGGAAAACCTGCAAAAGCGCGATCGCACCGACAGCGAGCGTGAGGTCGGCCCGTTGACCGTTCCCGACGGGGCCATCGTGATCGAGACGAGCAACCTGAGTATCCCCCAGGTGCTCGACCGCTTGCTGGAAGAGCTTCGCAAAGGCGGCGTCGAGATCCCCCCAACCGGTACGGCCTCTTCGGAGCTGGCGACGCCATGAGGCTTTGGTATCGCTTCTGCCGCGCCGGGGCGCAGGCGCTGTTCTTGCTCGTGGCGCGCGGCCGCGTGTTCGGGCGGCGAAACGTACCACCAGCCGGGGGGGTGTTGCTCGTCTGCAACCACCAGAGCTTCTTCGACCCGATTCTGGCGACGCTGGCGATTCCCCGCGAGTGCCATTTCATGGCCCGCGATACGCTGTTTCGCAACCGCTGGTTCTCCAAGCTGATCACGTCGCTCAATGCGTTCCCGGTCAAACGCGGCACCGCCGACGTGGGCGCCATCAAGGAAACCCTGCGGCGACTCAAGCGGGGCGGCCCGGTGACCGTGTTTCCGGAAGCAACGCGCACCCTCGACGGAGCGGTGCGCCCGATGCAACCCGGCGTCGTGCTCGTGGCCCGCAAGGCCCGCGTGCCGCTCGTCCCGACCATGATCCTCGGCGCGTTCGAGGCCTGGCCGCGCCAGGCCTCGTGGCCCCATCCCGCGCCGATCATCGTGGCATACGGCCCCCCGCTGACCCCGGAGCGGCTTGCCCGAATGACCGACCACGAGGCGATCGAATTGTTGCGGGATCGTATCATCGAAATGATGCGGCGATACCGCGAGCATCCGCTCGTGCGAGGCCGGTTACAGCCGGTGAACCTGCCCGCGCCGCGGGAAGCCGCCGATCAACTCTCGGGCACATAGCGGGCCACGCACCCGGGCTCTTCCTCGACCTCGACGCACGCCAGCGACACACCCTCGGGAAGATCGGGCGCCATCCGGCCGGCGATGAGGCCGGCGACGTTTTCGGCCGAAGGATTCTCGCCTGCGAACGCATCGAGCGGACCGAGGTTCCGCCCGCGCAGGTCCGCGATCGCTTGCGCGAGGCGCGCGCGAATCAAGCCGAAATCCGCCACGACCCCCATCGAATCCAGCCGGCGCGATGCGAGCGTGACCGTGACACGCCAATCGTGCTCGTGGAGCGGTTCGAGCGTTCCGTCGGCGAGGCGAAGCTGGTGGGCCGCCGGAAAGCGGGTTGTCACGCTGATTTCATACATCGCATCTGGTTCCCGGCGTTGTTCGCGAAAGCCGGCGGGCGGAAAACAGGGCCGCGGTCGCTGCCCGCCTGGCACCACACGGAACCGATCAGCCGGCCGTCGCCGACTGATCGTCTTGTACACGTGTCATGACGTCGATCTGGAGCGATTCCACCAGCCGCTCGGCGACCTTGCCGAAAGCGGCCAGGTGCGGCGATTTCATGTGCGCTTCCCAGTGGGGGCGGCTGCGCCAGTTCTCGAAGAACAAGAACACCCGCGGCTCTTCGAGCGAACGATGCAGGTCGTACTGGATGCACCCATCCTCGCCGAGCGTGGGGGGAATCAGCTTGCGCAGCTCGGCTCCGAGCTCGGCCTCGCAGCCGGGCCGCGCGACGATGCGGGCGACGATGGTCAAGGGCGTGGTCATGGTCGCAGATACTCCTTCGCGTCTCGACGGGTTGGAACGCCCGCCGCACCCACCTTCCAGAACATGGGCTGCGTTGCCCGTGCCGCCTGGGATTATGGTTCCAGCCGTCTCGACGAGCGAGACGCTCGCCCCGCTTTTTCGTCGCGGTTGTCGGCTGCCGCGTACCAGCGCTCATTCCGCCGCCGCATCATAATTCCCTTCGCGCCGCCAGACGTCCAGCATCAGCTCGTAGCGTTCCAGCCGCATCCCGGTATAGATGCAGTTGCTGGTGGAGAATATGTAGCGTCCAGCGGGCATGCCGTGACGCAGGGCGTAGCGGACGGACTCGATGCACTCCTCGTCGGTACCGGTGTCGAGCAACCCGCAATTGACGTTGCCGATCAGGCACACGCGGTCGCCGACGAGCCGTTTGACTTCGGCGAGATCGACACCGCCCTGCGGGTCGAGCGAATGCAAGGCGTGGGGCTCGCCGAGGAGCAAGCGGTCGAGGATCGGCATGATGTTGCCATCGGTGTGCTTGATGACGTACCAGCCCTGGGCGCGGTAGCCGCGGATCAGGTCAGCGAGGAAGGGCGTGACGAAATCGTCGAACCACTTCGGACTGAAAAACGGCCCGGTGTTGAAGCAGTAATCCGAACAAAGCGCCCATCCGTCCAGCCCCCCGTGTTTACGAAACCGCTCGCCGCGGGCCAACGCCTGCTCGACACGCCGCGCGGCTTGGTCCCGCGCTTCGTCGGGTTTGCGGCGCAACCACTGGCAGAACGCGGTCATCTTGTCCCCGGCGGGGATTTCGTACGTCGCGTCCCCGTGCATCATCAGAAAAAACGTGTCGCCGGTTCGACGGCGGATTTCGTCGATCAGCCGGCGTTCCCCATCCTCGTCGCCGGGGCCACCTTGCAGAAAAATGGCACTGTGCTCGAAACGCCGGGCGATCATGAGGTACAGGTCGGCCAGGTCACGGAGATGCGCCTTTTGTTCGGACGCCGTCATCTGGTGCCACTGCGCGTAGTGCCGATGACACGGATGAACGCGCCCGAACGCCTCCATCGTGAGAAAGAACACCAGCTCGAAGTGTGGCACGCGGCCCCGGGGGGGCCCACCTTCCAGCGCGTTGATGAACGACTCGCGCGGCGTCATCGTATCGCTCTCCAACCGCCCCCCGCGAACAGGAACCAGCCTCAGCGACGCGGATCGATCCGTACATCGAACACCGGCCCGAACGCAGCACGCCGGCGCGCCTCCAGGCGCAAATGCAACTCGATCGGATGCCCCGGTACCTCGGGCAACAGCACCACATCGTCCCAGCGCAGGCTCTGGTGATACCCGACCCGCTGCGGCAACGCCAGTCGCCGCGTCGTGTCGCCGGCGGTGACGATCAGGTCAACCGCGCCGGCCCGGTCGCCGGCCTCGTTCTCCGTAACCCATGCCGCTTCAGCCAGGTTGGTGAGCGTCAACCGGGCGACGACGGGCTTGCCGGCCGCGACGCGGACGGTGGCGCCGTCATCGAGACGCTTCCACTGCCCCGCCGCATCGCGCACCCGCACCGCATCGAACCAGCCATCGAGGTATTTCGGAGGATTGTGCCCGTTGCACGGCGTGTTGCCGACCGCCACGAGCGGGCAATTCGTCGAGTCCGTCCCGGTGCCCGCGGTGCGCAGCCCCGGCACGTGCCCCCGCTCGATCTCGTTCCAGAACTCGTTCTTGACCGCGTCGTACACCCCCGCCACGCCGTCGGGATGCCGGTCGCGGTCGAACTCGATCCAGTGATCCACCGGCGGCAGCGGCCCCCCGGCGAGCAGTCGCGGCCCCATCTCGCGAATGACCCGTGTCACCGGGCGGTCGCTGCCATCGGGGTTGATGATCCCGTAATCGCTGTTCTCGTTGACACGGAAGCCGCCGGGATACCACCAGAAAAAGATTCCGTCCGCATGGCTGGCGATGAACATGCGGTAGAGGTCGCGGTAGAAGCGACCCTGGAACGAGAGCTGCTCGGGCGTGCTGCACGCGCGACTGCGGCTCCAGGCGCTCACGCCCGCCTCGGCCCACATCATCGGCCGGTCCGGCCCCGCCCAGCGGGCATACTCGCGCTCGAACCAGCCGGGCTTGACCCGCTCCCAGTCCCCGATGCGCCCGTAGGCCTCCGGTTCGAGGATGTCCACCCCCGCCGCAAGGTAAGGCCAGTCGTAGGGAACGCGTTCACCAAAACGAAACGTCGGGTTGGCGGCATCGGTCATGCGGAAACTGACCAGGTGGTGCGGATCGATCTCGCGAATCAGTCGCCGAGCCGCCGCGTACTTTTCGTACAGCAGCGTATCGAGAAACCGGCGATACGCCGCGACGTATCGCCGCCACGGGCCATCACGGGTCAGTTGCTCGGCGACCGGATTCGTGAGCCGCCCGTCGGCGTCGCGCGGGGGCGGGAAATTCCAGTCTCGCTCCGCCGCGGCGACGCTGCCGTAACGCTCGATCACCCACGCCCGCCACGCACCGTCCCATTGAGACCGCGCCGCGTGCCCACCGAAAGCCGGCTCCCAGGCCACATCGTACGCGAACACCGTGTCGTTCTCGGCGAGTCGGTAATGTTCGATAATCTCGCGAATCTTCGGCCATGTGTAGTGCATCGGCGTGGTTTCGTGGCCGCGGGCGCGATCATTGGCCC
>JALSRY010000037.1 GCA_026984555.1 Phycisphaerae bacterium | reverse complement strand
CGTCCCGAAATCGGCCGAACCCTGCTGCTGAGCGACAGTTTTCGCAGCCACGCCCGCCTGGTCGATGCGTTCAACGCCCTGTTCGCGACGTTGTTCGACCCGGCACTGGGGGGCACGCACTACGGGTCGGAGGAAGCCCTGCGGGCGCAGCGCTCCGACGTGCCCAACCCCTCGCTCGACAGCCAGCCGCGACTGCGCATCCACCTGCTCGCCGAATCCCCGCCGGCCGGCGGCGAGCCACCCGAAGATACCGGCGACGACGACGCCCTGCCGCTGGAGCGCATCGAACACGAAGCCGCCATCGTCGCTCGCGAAATTCACCTTCTGCTGGAAAGCAACACGCGCGTCCCCGAGCAAACCGCGGACAACACGATCGCGCTGCGCCCGTTGCGGCTCGGAGATGTCGTGGTCTTGCTGCGCTCCGCCGCCGGCAACGCAGTGCTCATGGCCCAGACCTTGCGCAAGGCGGGGATTCCGTGCGTGGCGCTCGGACGCGAGTCGATCCTCGACTCGACCGAAGTCACGGACATCCGCAACGTGCTGGCGCTCGTGGCCAACCGTCGGCAGGACGTTCCGCTGGCGGCATACCTGCGCAGCCCGATGGGCGGTCTGTCGGCCGCGGACCTGTTCGAGCTGCGCCGGGCAGCCCGCGCCGGCACACCCACCCCTGGCGCCGGCCGGCCACGCCGCCAACGCCGCTCGCCCCTGCTCGATGCGGTCGAGCGCTACCGGCGGACCGGGCCGGATCGTGACCTGGCAGCTCGGCTCGATCAGGCGATGTCCCAACTCGATCGCTGGATCGTCGCCGCCCGCAGCCGCAACGTCTCCACACTGCTACGCCGGATTCTCAGCGATACCGGCACGCTCGCGTTCGTGCGCGGGCTCACCGGCGGACAGCATCGGCTTGCCATGCTCGAATCCCTCGTGGCGCTGGCGGACGATTTTGCCGCCCGCGGCGGAGGCGGGGCGACGGAATTCGCCGACTACCTCGATGCCCTCGCTGAGCAGGGCGCCCAACCCGAAACCAGTGCGGGAGTCGCGTCCGACGTCGTCCGCATCATGACCATCCACGCCGCCAAAGGGCTCGAATTTCCCGTCGTGTTTCTTTGCGGCACGGGGACGGCGTTCAGCCGGCGACCACACCGCGGAAACCTGCTCTGCCTCTCCGACACACCCGATGACGAACCCGCGATCGGCCTCGACTTCTTCGACTATCCCGCCCGCCAACGAATCACCACCGCCGCCATGATGGTGAATCGCCAAACGCTGGCCCGCCGGGAGCTCGAAGAGGAGCTGCGGCTCCTGTACGTCGCAGCCACCCGGGCCCGCGAGCTGCTCCTGATCGTCGGCCATACGTCTGAGGGACGGTGGAACGAGCTTCAGCAACTGCACCGCGCCGCCGGCGGCGCCCCGCCGCTGATCTCACGCACCAACGCCGCCAGCACGCTCGAATGGGTCATGATGGGTGTCGCGGCCGGCGGCCTCGATGCCAACACCCGCACCGACGCGCCGGCGCTTGTCGAAATCCAACAACACGCCATCGAGGGACTCGGCGTGCCGGACAAACCGCCCGCGCAGGAATCATCCGAACCCGACGAGCCGCTCGACGAAGCCGACCGGGCCTGGATCGCGCAGGCGCGCCAGTGGCTCGAAACCCCTTGCGCCACGCCCGCCGCCCGCCGGCCGGCCGTACTCTCCGTCAGCATGGTGAAACAGGAAGCGATGCGCGGCGGTGGCGAAGATATCCCCGCCATACTCGAACAGTCAGCGGCCCCGCGCCGCCCGGCGCTGACCAGGCCCGGCGGGCTCGACGGCCGCACCGTCGGCGACATCTATCACCGGTTCATGCAGTGGGCCGACCTCTCCCGGCTGGGCGATCCAGCGGCCGTGCGCCACCAGTTTGACAAGCTCTGCGACGCCGGGTTCCTGACGCCCGCCGAAACCGCCCTGATCGACCCGGCGGACATCGCCTGGTTCGCGGGAACCGATCGCGGGCGGCGCGTGGCCGCGGCGGACCGCTGCCGGCGCGAGGTTCCGCTGGCCTACGCCCTGCCGGCCGATGACGGGGAGCGCACCTTGCTGCGTGGCGTGATCGACTGCCTCTGCGAAACCAACGACGGCTTGATGCTCCTCGACTACAAGACGGATCGCCCACGCGACGAAGCCGATTTCACGCAACGCTGCCGCGGCTACGGCGTACAGTTGCAGCTCTACACCCTTGCCGCCCGCGACATCTTCGCCACGCCCGTGATCGATGCCGCCCTCGTCTTCCTCTGCCTGCGGAAAATCGTGCCCGTGGCGATCTCGCCCGACGCATTGCGCGACGTGTTGCGGCTGTCGCGCGAAACCGTCGCGTAAGCCGGCCGGACTCGTCAGGCGGTCTCCGTCTTTTCGACGCACCGAATGCCCATGCTCTCCAGTTCGTCGAGCACCGGGTTGTAGATTTCCGGCCGAACGGGGATGTGTACGCCCGTGTCGCGGATCGCCCCGGTCAGGATCAGCTTGGCGCCGACCGCCGCGGGCAAGCTGACCGTCCGGGCCATCGCGCTGTCGCCGTCGGGTTGGCCGTACTCGATGAGCGTGGAGGAAATGTGCTCCTTTTTCGCGCCGGGCAGTTCGGCGACGAACCGATGCAACAGGACGATCATGTCGCGTTCGCCCGGGCGGTAGGGCATTTTCTCCGCCATGCGGGCCGCGAGGACGTCCAGCGCGGTCGTCTCCTTCTCCACGATCGGCAGCGGCTCGTCGGAAAACAACCCCAGCCATTCGAGCCGCCCGAGCGCGTCGTCTTCGGCATCGAGCCCCACGCGCTCGGCGACAGCCTTGCGCAAGTTCGCCGTGGAGTCGGCGCCGATCATCCGCGCCATCCACTGCCCCCATGTCATCCCCGCCGGATAGGTTACCGGCGTTTCGTCGAGCAAACCCAGATCAACGACCGCCTTGAGGCATCGGCACCAACCCGGATACCGCAGCGTGCCGCGGAACATCGTGTCGATTCCATCCAGGCCGTACAGGTCGATGTAACCCAGCGAGTCGCGGTTGGGGTAGGCCTCCAGCGTACCGATCCCCTCGACCTCCAGCGGATGGTTGCAGGCGAACAGCTCCGGACCGGGGATCTCGACCAGCTTGCCGCCCTCGCGAAAACGGGCGCTGTTCTTGCCGGCGGTGCAAACGGCCCGCGGGCTCCACGAAAACTTGTAGCCCCAGGGGTTGTCGTTGGCCTCCGGAGCCGGCAAACCGCCGCAATAGGACTTGAAGCTGACGACCTTGCCCCCCCGCCGCTCGACGTCGTGGATGATCCGCATCGCCGACATGTGATCGATCCCGGGATCGACACCGATCTCGTTGAGCAACATCACGCCGGCGTCACGGGCAGCTTGGTCAAACGATTTCATCCGGGGGCTGACATACGAAGTGGTCACCATGTGGCGTTTGTGGCGAATGCACAACTCGGCCACCACCGGGTGCAACGGCGCGGGCAGCAGGCTGATGGCCAGGTCGTGCTCCCCGATCAGCCCTTCGAGCTTCTCGGTCTCATCGGCCAGCAGAGGCAACGCGGTACCATCCGGATGAGCGCCGATGAGCGCTTCGGCCTTGCTGACCGTGCGCGAAGCCACCGTGACCTTGAAGTCCGGCTGATCCAGCAAATAGCGAACCAACGGACGCGCGACCAGCCCGGCACCGAGCACCAGCACCTTCTTCATGCCACAACCTCCCGAACTTGGAAATGCTTCACGATGCGGCCGGCGCGGTGTCGGCCGCCAGATTCCTTGTCCAACCCGGATGACCCGCCCCGCGCGGGGCCCGATCGCACGCTAGCCGCGCAGTTCCGGCTCCAGGTAGCGATACGGTTCGGTGAGGCTCCCCCGCCAGACGATCGTCGCCCGCTGCAACTCCGCCGGCAACCCACTCTGGTCGAGCGGACCGTCCAGCGTCGCCCGGTCCAGCGCCGGCACGAACGGGGCCAGCGTGCGGCTGAAATGACGCGAAGCGTCCGCGGCCAGCTCGCACGGCAGGAAATCCACCGCCAACACCACCGGACCGTTCCCGACAACGCCGTCGTGCGTCTCGCCCGTCTTCGGGTCATACACGTACACCGGGTTGCCCGGCTCGGTCGCCCGCGTCGTGCACGCGAGCGAGCCGTCGATGTCACACGTGATATCGCCGATGACACGCAGCCGCGGCTGCCCCGCGTATAGCTCGTCAAACTGCGCACGCGTAATCATCCGCGGGTATTTCGGTTCCCAGTAGATGCAGTTGACCAGCAGCGTCAGGGCCGGCACGTACCGGAAGAAATCGGCCTCGTACCGCTCCGGGTGCTGGTAGTACTCCTGCAAGTCGAACGGTTGCGAGCCGTCTCTTCGGCGGACCATGTGCTCCTCGCGGAACACCACCTTGTAGCAGCGATCCGCCGCCGGCGCGAGCTGGCCCAACGCCTCGGGAGCGACCTCCTCCACCGGCAGAAGATCGAAAATGTGCTGGGCGCCTTGTGAAACCTGCCCGTAGCCCGCAAAACCGCACACCAACGGCCGAAGCGGCTCGGGCAACCCACCCGCGCGGATCGCATCCGCCACGGCGGAAAACGCACGCTCGAAATGGGCCAGATCGTCGTATGCGTGTGCCGGACGAACCTGCGAAAACGGATTCGCGATCCCCTCGTGTTCGAGTCGTCGGCCAAGCGTCCAAAGCGTGTCGATCATCCCCGCCAGGCCGGCATAACGCCCGAAGAACACCAGCCGCCGACCCTGCTCGTCCGTGATGCGCTCGTAGTCGATCAGCGTACAACCCAGCTCGACCAGCCGCCGCAACGCGGGCATGTTCGCCGGCTGCGCCTTGATCGTGTGCGAAAAATAGACGTAGGCCTTCTCGGGCTGGATCTTCTCCGGCGGAATCTCCTTCACACCCATGACAATCGGACACGCATCGAGCCCGTCGACCAGCTCCGCCCCGGCGGCCGCGTACGCCTCGTCCGCGAAAACCCGGATCGGTGAACGTTGCACCTGGAAATGTACGCCCTGTGCGGCCAGTCGCCGCACGTCCTCCGGCGTCAGCGGTACGCGCGCCTCCCACTTGCTCTTGTCTTCCCGTCGGATTCCGATCATCGCATACCCCGTTCGCGGCCGGCCGGGTTCTCCTACTCCCACGCCCGGCGGAAAAAGTCGATGCTACGAAATCGCCGATGAGAGGTCAAACCACGCGCCGCGCCACACCGCCGGATACCCGCGCGTGAGGTAGCCAGCCAACCAAGCGATCACGCGGGATCACGAAATGGACGAGGGATTGAGTGGGTGGTTTGTGGGGGAATTCGACCAGCAACCACACGATCATGCGGGATGACGAAACGGACGAGCCTGGATAACGGCGCAACTCGCCGCGGGCGCGACCGAACCCCCGGCTCCCGTTGCCCTGTGGCACCGGATTTCCATCCGGTGGACATCCCAACATCCTGTGGCACCGGATTGCATCCGGTGGTCCTCCCGATGCCCT
>JALSRY010000036.1 GCA_026984555.1 Phycisphaerae bacterium | reverse complement strand
AACATCGCTGCCACGATCGCACACCCCCTGCCGTGTCGTCGCGCGGGTGGCTGAGGATTTGGCCACTTGGCCGCCAACGGCCGGTGGGATGAGCGCACCATGGCCCAGCCGCGAGAACGCCGCAAACATAACATGCTTGTGCTACAGCGGTTACAAAACATCGCCCGCAATGCGACGGTCCTGGCACGGAACTTTCTGGGACTGGCTGGTGGTGGAGGTTTGCGCTGGGAGTGTCTCGGGAGCGTGACCGGCCCGAGGAGCGTAAAGGAGGAAAGGCATTCCCGCCGCGACCTGCCGCAACTCGCTTCGCCGGCGTTGGGATTCTCTGCCGGCGAGGGTCATCCGTCACAGTGCACGCCGGCCGGGGTGGTCCCGGGCGGGGTGCCAAGGACACGTTGGCTTACATGGAGGAAGACGCTCATGTTTCGCAGACTCATTCCCATCACGGCAGCGGCCTTGCTGCTGCTGACACCGCTGGCTCAGGCGGTCACGATCGATCTGAGCTCGCCCCAGGAGGGCACGACCGTCTATCCCGGCGACACGGTATCGATGACGGCCAGCATCACCAACGAGACGGACGCCCCGGACCTGATCCTGGTCACGGTGTCGCTCACCGCGGACGTTCCGGGCAACCCGGTCAACTTCGAGGGCAGTTTCCGCCTGCCGCTCGACGCCGGGGAAACCGCCGAGCAGACGCTCGAGTTCGACGTTCCGGCTGATCTCCAGGTTCCGGCGGAGATTCCGGTCACGATTTCGGCGACCGCGGTCGGGCAGGAAAGCGGCACGGAAGATTCCGACTCGCTATCGCTGACGCTGGCACCGCTGCCCGGCAAGAACGGCAACGGTATCGACATCGACATGAGCTCGCCGCAGGAAGGCTCCACGGTCTATCCGGGCGACACGGTCGAGTTCACGGCGTCGCTGTCGAACAACATGGACACGGCGGACCTGATCGTCGTGACGATCACCGCGAGCGCGGACATTCCGGGCAACCCGGTGTCGTTCGAGGGCGAGTACCGGGTGCCGCTGGACGCCGGCGAGTCTTTGAGCCAGACGTTCGAGCTGGGCGTGCCGGACCTGCCGATCGACGTGCCCGTGCCGATCACGATCGACGCGACGGCCGTCGCGCAGAACAGTGGTGAGCAGGACAGCGACTCTTTCTCGATCACCTGGGCGCCGGCTCCGGGGCTCAAGGACGGGGAAGGCATCTACATCGACTTCAGCTCGCCGCAGGAAGGCACGACGCTGCACCCCGGGGACACGGTCGAGATGACGGCGACGCTGTCGAACAACTCGGGGATGGATGACCTCGTGACGGTGGATGTCGCGTTGACGGCGGACATTCCGGGCAATCCGTTCACGTATGAAGGCTCGTTCCGCATTCCGATGGAAGACGGCCAGGCTGTCAGCGAGACGCTCGAGCTGGACATTCCGGCCGATCTGCCGCTCGAGGCCCCGGTGACGGTCACGCTGACCGCGACCGCGACCGGCCAGGAAAGCGGCTACTCGGATTCGGACACGATTTCGTTCACGATCGCGCCGGTCGGTAAGAAGGCCGGCGGCTTCCACGTGCTGCGGGTCTTGCCGTAGTACCGCAGCAACTCTGAGCCCGATCCTGGGGATCAGGTCTCGCCCCGACGCCTCGTGCCGACGGGCGAGACCTCCCCCAGTTTCCCGCTCGGTACCCGTCGCACATTCGGAGGAGAAAGCATGTCACGCTACAGGATCGGGGCACTGGCGCTCGTGCTGGTGCTGGCCCAAGCGGGGCGCAGCCGGGCCGCACTGCCCGTCAACAGTTTCGATATGCAGCTTTACGGGCGCTGGTGGCATGTCACCAGTTATTACGTCGCGGACGATCTGCTCAGTTCGCCCGGCGACGACGCCTTTCTCAAGCCCGAGGGAATCGCCTTCAGGAACAACCTGCTCTACGTCAGCGGCGACGCACGCTCGTTCTATTCGGACAACCGGCTCGCCACCTACCAGGCCCCTCCGGGCGGCATCCTCACCTACAACGGCTACATCGGCCTGAACATCGGCGACCCCGACGGCTGGGGCCCCGACGGTCTCGCGTTCAACACCAGCGGCAACGGCTATGGCGCCGGCGCCGACCAGCTCGTTTCCGTCGAAAAGGACAACGGCGGCCGCGCCGGGGTGATCGACCTGAACACGGGCGACGTCTCGGCCGTGCAGGGTATCACGGCCGCCCAAGCGGTCGTTTTCGCCGACGACACGGACGAATTCGGCACGTGTGAGGACGGCGCCGGGCCGGTAACGGTCGCCTACTACGATTCCTCCTTCGCTCCCACGGGCTCTACTGCCACCGTGGCCCCCGGCACACAGGGCGCGGTGGCGGTGAGTTCCGTGTTCGCCGGCTTCCTCGTCGGCGGCAGCAATCCGGGGCCTTGCCTCCTCACCGTCACGAAAGCCAACCCCGGGAACGGAATCAACCTCTACGACCTTTCCGGGACCGCCGTTGGCAGCCAGCAGGACCTGCCCGAGGAACCAGAGGCCCGAATCCCGATCGGCGGCGGGTTCTTTCTCACCAAGCCGGCGTTCGGCGGCGTCGAAGCGATTGCCGTGGACGAGTCCGCCAACCTGATCTACATCGGCGATGCAGACAACTCGATGATCGACGTGCTCACCCCCGGGGCGCTGGTCGGCGACCTCGATTACGACGGCGATGTCGATCTCGCCGACCTGGCCGTGCTGCTCGCCCACTACGGACAAACCAGCGGCGCCGCCTACGAGGACGGCGACCTCGACGGCGACGGTGACGTAGACCTGGCCGACCTGGCGACCATGCTCGCCGTCTACGGCCGAACCGACTGACGCACCACGATGCGAACACGGGGAAGCGCCCGGCAGCCGCTGATCCCGCGGCGAGCCGGGGGCCTTTCGGGGGGGCTTCGGCCCGCCCCGGCGGCGTAAGAGGCCGCTCACCGGGAAGCGTCAACCGCACCCGCCGCGTGCGATTGCACCCGGTCGGGTGGGGGTTCGATGAGCGTCGAACAGGGGCGAGCCGAACGCCCTACCGCGGACACGGCCGGCGTTGGAGGGAGGCGCCGGTCGTGTTCTGTTTTGCGCCAGCCGGGCCGGCCGACACGCCCCCACGACGCGCCGCCCCGCTCACTGGGGCCACTTGGGCAGGATGAGCTTGTCCGCGGGGATCGGCTCGCGGCCGACGTATGCGCCGACGTTGCGGCTTCCGCACTTGGGGCAGGATGGGGCCATGGGCATCTGGGGGAACTCGCCGTCGGGGCTGCGCTCGAGGTTGGGAACGAAGTAGGCGCCGCAGTCCCGGCACATCAGGAGCGGATACGCCGCCCGCTGGCCACACAAGGGACATGTAAAGGGCTTGGGGTCGGTGATTTTCGCGTCCACGCCGACGAATTTCCGGCACGCGAGACACGCGCAATTCACGCTCACCTTGCTGGGCATGCGCGCTTGCGCCCCCGAACGCGTGAAGTAGTACACTGTCGCGGCAGCCAACAAGGCGACGGCGATACCCGTGAGCGTCAGGTTTCGCTTGTCCATGGATGTTCCTAGCGTCGGTAGCGGGGGTTGTTCGGCAGGCGGGCCCAGGTCTTGTGGCGCGTTTTGTAGGATGCACACAGCTCCGCGAGGGGCATGCCCGCGGGCTGTCCGAATTCCCCGGTGTTGCCGCTGTAGGCGGGTCTTCGCCCGCGATACTCCTCGATCTCCCCCTGGTAGGAGTCGAAATCGAAGCGTGTGGGCATTTCGCCGGGCAGCCACGTGAAGTATTTCACCGTGTCCACGGTGCGGTCGGGGTTGTTCAACGAAGGATTGGGAACGTAGCCTCCCAGGTTGGGCACGATCGGCGTCACATGCCCATCCATGAAGACGGTGTTGGCGGCGTATTCCTGGGTGTGGCGCCAACCCACCATCGTGCCTTCCCAATGGGGCGTACTCAGCGGATCGCCAAGTCCGCCGGAGGCGAGCCAGTTGGCGTTCAATCC
The DNA here is from genome assembly GCA_026984555.1 of Phycisphaerae bacterium. Lineage (GTDB taxonomy): Bacteria > Planctomycetota > Phycisphaerae > UBA1845 > Fen-1342 > JALSRY01. Next base: position 1,530 of record JALSRY010000036.1, on the reverse strand, counting down.
GCCGAACCAGGTCCACCACCCGTCGATGGCAAAGACCTGCCGGGCGCTGTTCTGAAAGCGATCTTTCTTGTTGTTCCAGTGGATGATGGCGTTGATGGCGTAGCTGGTGCGGACCCCCCGGCGAATCTCGTCCTGGACGCCCATGGTGCGCACGAAGTAGAAGCGCCAATCCTGCCCGCGGGCTTCGGCGACCTCATCGGGGCGCTGGTCCGATGGACAGATGCCGGCGTTCGCGTCGTTGAGGATCCGGGTATCAAAGAGCACATCAACCCACGTAAGCATAAACCTCGTTTCACTTCCATCGTCCCACGTAGGACCAAATCCCTTGAACTCCATGTCGCACATGAGCCGGGCCTGCCCGAGGCTGTGGAGGTTCGCGGCGCACTTGGCCATGCGTGCTTTCTCTTTCGCCTGCTGGAGCGAGGGCAGCAAGATCGAGATCAGCAGGGCGATGATGGCGACGACGACGAGCAGTTCGATCAGCGTAAACCCCCGTCCCCGCGAGGCTTGTCCGCTTTGCGCTGTCATGATTCGTCCTCCCTGCGAATGATATGCGGCGGAACGGGCCGGCCGGCTCTGCGCTGTCGCACCCCCCGCGTGACCGTGGGGACCACGAACCGGGCGCAACCGCGGGCTCGCCACCTGGATTGCAATACATGCAACTTACGACAGGTGGGCCGCCGACACAAGCGGCAAATGTGTTCTGGACACAATCTCATACATTAGCACCTTCATATAGCTTGATGCGCCACGGATGGGGCGGCGGCATGACAACTTTCCATCATTCCTGAAACTAATGTAATCTGCGGAGTCAACGGAAGTTTAGACATTTTCTCAGCAGTTTTCCCGCCCCACCGCCGGGCTTTTTTTGTTGCAAACGCGACTGTCGAGTGTTAGCATAGGATTTGTGAAATCGCAGCCCGCGCTACGCGTCGTGTTCGGACTGCGCCGTTCTCGCTTCTCAGCTTTCTGGGGTTTCGAAAAGGAGGATCAAGGAATGAAACGCGCGCTGTGCATCACGCTGTTGCTCGCGGTGGTGGGCTCTGCTTTGGCAACGCCCATCACGGTCTACAGCAACGACTTCACCACCACCGACGGGGTCACCGTCCGGCCCAACGACCCGAACAACCCGACCACCGGCCCTTATCTCGAAGACGGCGGGGTCTGGGCTCACGTCCCGATGGATTCGACCGGCTATCAGGTCATGGATATCCAGATGGCCGACCTTCAGGATCCGAACGCCTACGATTTCACCTATGGCGATCTGACGATCACGCTCCAGATCGAAGGCGACTGGCTGATCCCCGACACCACCCAGGGGTTCTGGCTCCGCATCTACTCTCGTCAATGGGATGAAGGCGCCGGCGAGTGGGCCTTCAGCGGAAGCCGCAACTTCTTCTTCGACGTCGAGCACACGTCCGTCAGCGGCGGGTTCGGCCCCGGCTGGCAGACCTTCACACGCAACATCGACGACTGGGACGAAGATAATGGCTGGGGGCCGTTCGACCCGAGCCAGGTCTACAAGTTCCG
>JALSRY010000035.1 GCA_026984555.1 Phycisphaerae bacterium | reverse complement strand
TGCCGTCCGGGCGCGGCGCATCGAGATCGCCACCAGCAGCGACGCGCTCAGGACGAACGTGATCGCGTCGAGCCGGTAGTTCCACACGATGTGAAAATGGCCCGCCAGTGCCATGTCCACCAGCTTGCCACCGAGCCAGCCGCTGAGGATCGCCCCGATCGTACCCATCGCGCTGAGCATCGCGTTGGCCCGGACCAGTTGCTCGTCACGAATCAGCGTCGGCAACAGCGCCTGGCGCGCCGGCGAGAAAAACGCCGCGAACCCCCCCGTCACCAACAGCGGCAACGCCACCGCGAAATCCCCCCAGCCCGCCCGCAGCAGCAACGGTACGACGAACGAAATGCTCACCATGATCCCCGCGCGGATCAGGTCCGTGGCCACCATCGTCCACTTGCGGCTGAAACGGTCCGCCCACCAGCCCGCCAGCGGCCCGAGCACCACGAACGGCACGAAGAAGCAGAACGTCAGCAAGGCCTGCACGCGGGTAATGTCGTGGCGTTGCAACCCGCCCGCTTCCTGCAAGAGCGCCATCTCGCTGAGATGATCCCCGATCGCGCTGATCCCGTAGGCTCCCCACAACAGGACGAAATTGCGGTTGCGAATGAGCAGTTCCGGCAGGCTGATTGGAGGACGGGGCGAGTGGGCCATGAGATCCTGCGTGGTCTGATCGTGGCACAGCGGGCAAGCCCGACGCCGCCGAACCGGCACCTCGCCGGGCAATCACCCGCAAACTCTACGCGCCGCCCGCACGGGCGTAAAGCGGGCCGCCCCGGCGCCGCGATCGTCCCTCTTTGCATACGCAGTGCCGGGTGTCCATGCCCGCCGCGTCCCGTTTGGCCACCCCCTTGCGACCGAGCGCGCGTCTTACAAAAACCGCCGCCTTCTCGAATTCCCATCTGCCGCCAAAACGGGTAATAGTGTTCGCACGAGCCGCGGCCCCGCCGGGCCGCCGACGAACCGAGGGCTGCGCGTGATCAACGCCATCGAATTGACGGATATTGTCAAGCGCTACGGCGATTTCGTCGCCGTGGATCGCCTGAACCTCGCGATACCGACGGGGCGGATCGTGGGGTTTCTCGGCCCGAACGGAGCCGGCAAGACCACCACGATTCGGATGCTCATGAGCATCATCTACCCGGACAGCGGGTCCATTCGCGTGCTCGGCCATCCCCGCGCGATCGACGTCAAGGACCGCATCGGCTACCTGCCCGAAGAACGCGGGCTGTATCGGAAAATGACCGTCGACGCGACCCTGCGCTATTTCGGCAAGCTCAAGGGGTTGCGCGGCACCGAGCTGAGCGCGCGCATCGGTGAGACCCTCGAGCGGATCGAGCTGGCCGACTGGCGCTACAAGCGTGTGGAAGCGCTTTCCAAGGGCATGAGCCAGAAGCTCCAGTTCGTCGTCACGATCCTCCACCGCCCCGAGCTCGTCATCCTCGACGAACCCTTCTCCGGGCTCGATCCGATCAACATGGAGATGCTCAAGAACCTGGTCATGGATCTCCGCCGGGAAGGCACCACCGTCGTTTTCTCGACGCACCAGATGGAGCAGGCCCAGCGCCTTTGCGATCGGCTCGTGCTCATCAACCGCGGCCGCAAGCTGATCGAGGGTACGCTCGACGAAATCCGGGCGCGTTTTTCCAGCCGCATGGTGGTGATCGAGGGAGAGGGCGACTTCGCGCCGCTCGAGCGGATCGAAGGGGTCATCGACGCGGAGATCACCGACGGCGGAGCGCGGATCGAGGTGCCGAAGGAGGTGGACCCGGACCGCATCCTCCGCCGAGCGATCGAGCTGGGACGGATCTCGCGTTTCGAAGTGCAACGGCTCGACCTGCACGAGGTTTTCGTAAAGCTGGTTCAGCAGGATCAGGGGGGTCCGCCGCCGGCGCGTCCTGTGGCCGAAACCGCCGGGGGAGGTGCCGCATGAACAAGATCCTCGTCGTCGCCGTCCGCGAATACATCGAGACCGTCAAGACGAAGACGTTTCTGGTCAGTTCGATTCTGCTGCCGATGTTGATGATCCTGTTGATTTTCGGCACCGAAAAAATCGGCAAACTCGCCGAGAAGCAGATCGTCAAGACCCGCGCCATCGCGCTGGTGGATCATACCGGCGTGGTGACGTCGGCGTTGCAGGCGCGCGTGGCGGCGTACAATCGGCAGCATCCCCAGCGCAAACTCGCGTTCGAGCCGGTCGCGCCGGCGAAGGCCGACCTCGACGCCCTGCGGGCCGACGTGCGCGCCGGCAAGCTTTACGCCTACCTCGTGATCCCCGCCGACGTGCTCGCCCCCCCGCCCGAGGACGCGCCGCCGGCCTCGGCGCCCGCCGCCGGAAGCCTGCCCGGAACACCGGCCACCGCTCCCGCCGGGCCCGCGTGCGAGCTCGGCCGCAAAGACAGCACGCTCGAAATCCAGATGGCCCTCCAGAAGATGCTCGACGAGACCATCGCGCGATTGCGCTTCGAGCGCCACCGGCCACCGATCGACTACGACCTCGTCCGCCGACTCGAAACCCCCGTCAATCTGCGCGAGGTGGACGTGCGCAGCGGGCAGGATACCAGCGGCAGCGAGCTGATCCGCTTCATGACGCCCTTCGCGTTCATGTTCCTGCTTTTCATGGGAACCATGACCATCAGCCAGGGACTGCTCACGAGCGTCATCGAGGAGAAAAGCTCACGCGTCGTCGAGGTGCTCCTCTCGGCCATCAGCCCCACCCAGATGATGGCCGGCAAGATCCTCGGCATGGTCGGCGTCGGCGCCACGCTCATGCTGATCTGGGGGGCGGTCGGCTACGGCGGCGCCGAGTCGCGCGGCATGGGTTACCTCGTCACGCCCTACCGGCTTACGTTCGTCGTCCTGTACTTCATCCCCGGATTCCTGCTCTTTTCCGCGTTTCTGGCGGCGGTCGGCGCAGCTTGCAACACGCTCAAGGAAGCCCAGAGCATGGCCGCTCCCCTCACCCTGCTCACGATCGTCCCGATGATGCTCTGGTGGCAGATTTCGCAGAATCCCAACGGCATCCTCAGTGTCGTGTTGAGCTATATTCCTCCAATCACGCCGTTCGTCATGATCCTGCGCGTCTGTGCCGATCCCGAAACCCCGATGGTGCAAATCGTCTCCACGCTGGCAATCCTCTGGCTGGCGGTCGTGGCCGTGATCTGGCTGGCCGGCAAGGTCTTCCGCGTCGGTGTGCTGATGTACGGCAAACAGCCGTCGTTCAAGGAACTGCTGCGCTGGCTGCGCTACGCGTGATGCTTGCTGTGGGAACCGACCCGCCGCGAGTTTTCCTTCGTCCGGCTCGCGAGAACCCCGGAAGCGCCGCCTCCCACCACCCCGGGTACAGAGCGTCCCGGTCGCGGGCGAGATTCCGCAACGTCAGCGCCCGCGGGCGTTTATGCCTCCCAATGCGAATCGCGCATTGACATTTCGCAACCCCCGACCATACGCTTGGTAACGCAACGGTACGGGAGGAGAGGAAAGAGCGTCATGGGGCACAAGAACGCGATCGACCTCGGGCATCCAGCGCGCCGGACGGAGCGGCTCTTCACCGTCGCATCCGCCAACGCCACGCTTGTGCTCGTCCGCAAGATCGTCGCTGATATCGTCGAGGTCTACGCGCGGCTGATGCGACTGCGTGACGAGCAGCAGGAGCTCGCGCTGTCCGCCGATAACCACGAGCGGCTCGATCGCGTGCGGGCGGAAATGCAAACCCGCGTGGATCGCTTGCGCCAACTGCACCAGGAAATCACCGATATCGGCTGCGAAATGAAGGACCTGGTCGGCGGGCTCGTCGATTTTCCCGCGCGCTACGAGGGCCGCCGCATCTGGCTCTGCTGGCGACTCGGCGAAGCCGAAGTGAGCCACTGGCACGAGGTTCAGGCCGGGTTTGCCGGCCGACAGCCGATCGACGACGCGTTCTGCCGAACGCTCGAGCGCGAGGCGCTCGCCCGTGGCGAGGACGGCGCCGACGACCCGGCGGAATAGGCCGGCGCGTCCCCGCGTCCTTTTCCGGGACGGGGTTTCAGCCGCGCTTTCCGATGCAACTCCCCTTTTTGGCTGCGGGAGCCAGTACCTCCGCGGGCTGTCGCGGTTCTGATCGGGCTGTGGGTATCAGGCGGTGTTGGTGGCCTGTTGGCGGCGCCAGCGCAGCCAGAGCCCCCCGGCGACACCGAGCAGAATCAGCGGCCCGCCGATCAGCGTCGCGGTGGGCACGCGCTCGCCGACGATCAGGAAGGTTTGCAGCGGGTTGAGGACCGCTTCGAGCAGGACGATCAACGCGGCCTGGTGAGCCTCGACCCGTTGCAAGGCCCACGAGAAAAGGAGGTAGGGCAGCGCGAACTGCACCACGCTGAGCAGTACGAGGAGCAGGAACTGGTGGCGGGTCAGGTCGAAGGTGGCCCAGATTGCCACGACGGGGACGAGCAACACGGTCGAGCCGACGGTGTTGAGCGCCACGACGGTGCTCGGGTTCGCGCGGCGTAGTCCGCGCAACGCGACCGTGAGCGAGCCGTAGCCCAAGCCGGCGATCAGTCCGATCACGAGGGCCGGGACATCGCCGGTGCGGTGTCCGAGGAAGATGACCCCGACGCCGGCCATCGCCAGCGCCAGCATGAGCGCGTCGGTGCGGTGGGGGCGTTCGTGGAGCAGGAGGGGCGAGAGCAGAAACACCCACACGGGCGAGGTGTATTGGAGGATGATCGCGTTGGCGGCGGCGGTTCGCGTGGTGGCGACGACGAACGCCAGCGTCATGACTGTGAATGCCAGCACGGAGCCGATCGGCCAGCCGATCCCGGTGCCCCGCAGCGTGTGCCAGCCGCGCCACCCCAGGGGTACAAAAATCAACACGCCGAAGCATGAGCGATAGAACGCGATACTGATGCCCGAGGCGCCAGCTTCGTGCAAGAGCTTGATGAGCGGTCCGTTGAGGCTCCAGAGGATGGCGCAAGCGACCAGGGCTGCGAGGCCGGGCCACGATCGTGCTCCGGTGCCGGCGGGTTGTGGCCCCATGCGCGAGGTCTCCGCTTCGTTCGGCCGACCGCGCGAGGATCCGCGCGGCAGGCGCCGGCCGCATCGTAGCCCGGGGCGGGAATCTCTCAAGCGAGCGGTTTTCCCGCGGTGTGGCTCGCAGTGCCCGGCGGGGGGCAAATATGCTACACTCCGCGATCCCGTGGCGGAGGCTGGGCCGGGTGGGGCCCGTGTTCCCGCGGGCAGGAGGATGTGCACCGCTGATGGAAACCGGCCTCAAACGCTGGCTGATGCCGCTGTTGCGCTACGGGCTTTGCCTCGTCGCCATCGTCTATCTCGTCCACGCGGTGTCGTGGTACGACACGGTGGCGTTGCGCGGCGTGAAGGGGGAGCGGTTTCGGTTGCTGGAGGAGCACGCCGGCGCCGACGGCAACATTCGCGAGATCGTCATCTTGCGCGATGGACAGCGCGAGACGGTGCCTGCTGCGCGCGTGGCCCTCATCAAGGACACGAACCTGCCGGACATTCGCTACGGCATCCGCGGGGTGGTGAGGCGGATGGAC
>JALSRY010000034.1 GCA_026984555.1 Phycisphaerae bacterium | reverse complement strand
TCCTGATACAGTTGCGCACTAACAAGCTCGTCCGACACATCATAATACGGTGGCGGTCCGGCATGATAGTCCTCGGACGTCGGTGTATAGATCCTCGGTGTCGGAACACCGTCCCAGTACACGCGGAACGATGGAGGCTCCAGAGCCGCAGCGTATCTGGCAAGTGACAACAATGCGGCAACACAAACAACCTGCGGAAATGTAATCCTTGACATGATCGTTCTCCTACGAAGTGGGCCACTCCCATCGTTCATCGCTGAACGCTGATGGTAAGCTAGCCAACAATGTTCTGATTGTCAAGGACACACACGCCGCCACCCCGCGTCTCTCCATCCATCTCGTTATGTTATGCGCATACCGACATTCCGCTCTTTGCAATCGTTCAGCAAATCCACCTACGTTGAAATCCCTCGACTCGATCGGCCCCCTCACAGCAGCCCGTGCTTCTGAAGCCGGTAGCGCAACCGATCCCGCGACAGGTTCAGCAGCTTCGCCGCTTTGCTCTGGTTGTTCCCCGTCCGCTCCAGCGCCTGGCACAGCAGGTGGCGTTCGAGCCGCCGCAGCTTGTCAAAATTGAACCCGTTGGGCGGCAGGGTGATGTGCTCGATGTTCCATTCCCACGGCGTACTCTCCGACCGGCCCAGCACGATGTCGTCGGCATCGAGCGTCTCGCCCCGGCACAGCAGTACCGCCCGTTCGATCACGTTGCGCAGCTCACGCACGTTGCCCGGCCAGCTATAGCCGTACAACATCTCGTATGCCGCATCGCTCACGTCCGTCACCGTCTTCTTGAACTCCCGCGCGAAACGCTGCACGAAATGCTGCGTCAACAGCTTGATGTCATCGCCCCGCGCCCGCAGCGGCGGCAGGTAGATCGTCACCACGTTGAGACGATAGAGCAGATCGCGCCGAAAACTGCCCTGCTCGATCGACTTCTCGATATCCCGGTTCGTCGCGGCGATCACGCGCACATCGACCGAAATCTCCTTCGTCCCCCCCACCCGACGAAACCGGCGTTCTTCGAGAAAACGCAGCAGTTTCGCCTGGAGCGCCGCGGGCATGTCCCCGATCTCGTCGAGGAAAACCGTCCCGCCGTCCGCCATCTCGAGCAGCCCTTTTTTCTGCGTCTTGGCGTCGGTGAACGCCCCACGCTCATGGCCGAACAGCTCGCTCTCCAGCAGCGTTTCGGACAGCGCGGTGCACGTGATGTTCACGAACGGCTGCGCGGCCCGTTCCGAGCTGCGATGCAGCACCCGCGCGACCAGGTCCTTCCCCGTGCCGGTCTCCCCGCGCAGAAACACCGTCGAAACGCCCGTCTGCGCGATCTGCCGGATCATCTCCAGCAGCTTGTGCATCGACGGATGCTGGCCGATGATCTCGTCCGTGCCATACTTGTCTTCCAGGTGCCGGCGCAGCTCCCGCACCTCCCGGCGAAGCTTGGTCGTCTCGAGCGCTTTGTCCACGGTGAAGAGCATCTGCTCCATCTGAAACGGCTTCGTGATGTAGTCGAACGCCCCCAGCTTGATCGCCCGAACCGCGCTCTCGATCGTGCTGTACGCCGTCATCATGATGACGACCGTGTCCATGTCGCCCGCCCGCACGTGTTCGAGCACATCCAGCCCCGTCGTGTCGGGCAACTTGTAGTCCAGCATGATCAGGTCGAAGACGTTGTCCTCCAACGCCTCCAACGCCGCCTTGCCGTCCTCCGCCTCCGTGACCACATAGCCACGTTCCTCGAACTTCTGGCGCAGCGACCAGCGAATCAGCCCTTCATCCTCGACAATCAGGACGCGAATCTTCATGCCCATTCCCGTTCCGGTGCGCGCTGGTGCCGCGGCAACTCTATACGCACCGTCGTGCCCGCCCCCGGTACGCTCTCGATCGACATCGTACCCCCGTGCGTTTCCACAATCCGCCGGCAGATCGGCAACCCCAACCCCGTCCCCCGCGCCTTCGTCGTGAAAAACGGCTCGAGCGCCCGACGACGTGTCTCCTCGTCCATCCCCTCGCCCTGGTCCACAACCTCCAGCCGCACCCCCGCCCGCGACCGCGCCGCTCGCAGCGTCACGACCCCACCTTCAGACGAAGCGTGCGCCGCGTTCAGAATCAGGTTCATCAGCAACTGCTCGATCTGGTTCTCGTCCGCCTCGATCGGCGGCAACGGCTGCTTGTCGTCGCAACAGGCCAAACGCACGTGCTGCATCGCCGGCTCCCGCCGCAATACCGTCTTCAGCCGCGCCACCACCTGGTTGAGATCGCACGACTCGAACCGCGGCGGCACCGGGCGCGCGTAGACGAGCAAATCCTTCACCGTCTGGTCCAACCGGTTGATCTGCCGCAACACCTCACCCAGGATCGGCCGGTGCGGCGCATCGGCCGGCATCGAATCGCGAATGACCTGGATCGCCCCGCTGATCCCCGCCAGCGGGTTCTTGATCTCGTGTGCCAGCGACGCGGCCAAACGCCCGATCTGGGCCAGGTGTTCGGCCTGCGTCAAGCGTTCACGCATCGCGCTGCGTTCGTCTTGCCGCACCCGCTCCACAAACGTGCCCTGGTAACTCGCGAGCATGATCGACGTTTCGATCGCCAGGAGCTTGTGCAGCGATCCCAACGCCGCCGCCGACTCGGGCAGATCCGACGCGAGAACCAGTTCGTGCAGCTCCTGCCGAATGACCTCCACCGCCGCCACCATGTAATGCTGCGGCAAACCCACCCGGACGTGCACCCGACCAATCCGCACCCGCCGCCGCAGATACTCCTCGTCGTACCGCCCCGCCAGCAGCGATTGAAGCCACGCCGCCAGCGTGCGGCGAAGCGCCTGCGTGTGGTCCTCGCCCCGTTGCACGATCCGACGCGTGGCCGGGTCCGATCCGATCTGGGCGTAAAAGCGATCCACGATACGCGGCAGGTGCGGTTCGACCACCTCGCGCAACCGCCGCAACCGCTGGGCGTCGGCTTCGTCGAACCCCACGTACCGCTTGAGCTGCTCGAACATGTCCCCGACACCGGCGGCGCGCCCCGCCGCCCGCCCGCCCGTGCGGGAGAGCAGCACATCGCCGGTCGGGTTCCGTCGGCGGTCGGGATCCGTTTCTGGTGCCATGCGCATCTCGTTCCTGCGGACCATCGAGCCGATCGGCACGGGTGCCTCTACCGCGACAACCTACCCCACCCAGGACCAGCCCCCACACACCGCGCGGAGCCGCCCCAGCCTACCAGGCCAGTCTCAGCATGACCAGTCGCCAGCCTCGCATCCATAACCCATTATACTGCAACACATTATATCGCGGAACCCCACCCCGGGCGGCCGGGGGTGCGGAATTTCGCGCACGCGACATGCTGTTTTCCACCGCCGAGCCCCGCGCAGGCCGTTTTCCACACGCTCTGTGGGCCTTTTCCCCCTCGCTGCGGCTTGTGCCCCAATTCTCCTGCCTGCAAGTGCCGCATCCTCCCGCCGCGCGGCTCGATTCGGCCCACTCGCCATCTGGCACGCCGTGTGCAACGCTGTTGCCCTGTGTCCGCGAGGGGGACGGTTCGGGAATCACGAACCGACCAGGGCTCGTGTCCCCACAACCCCCGGCGGCACGCCGCCTTACGCAACCGCAGAGGTTCTTCGTGGAACGCGACGCGTCCGTTCGACAACCCGAACCCTTGCCACAGGCCCGCACCCCCGGTGCGCGCCGCCGCGTGCTGGCGGTCGAACCCGACCCCCTGACGCAATGGTCGCTCAAAACCTATCTGAGCAAGTGGTTCGACGTCTACGCGACGAGCTCTCCGGACGACGCCCGCCACACACTGGAAACGCACCCCGTGGACGTGCTCATCGTCTCCGACCAGCTCGCCGCCGGCGTGATCGCGACGCTCGAACAACACGCCCACACGTTCAACACCTGTGTGGACATCGTGCGCACGGTCGCCGACGCGGCCCAGGCTTCGACCTGCTGCGACACACCCCGGTGCACCTGCATCGAGAAGCCTTTCGAGCTGGCGCAACTCGCCCGGCTGCTCGGCATCCCCGAAAGCCAGCTCCCGGCGGTCTGACGTCCAAACCCCAGCCCCCCGGCGCGCCGCCCCAGCGCGCCGGCTCACGCCCGGCCGCGACTGTGAGCCTACTTGATCGCCAGCAATTCCACGTCGAACACCAGCGTCGCATTCGGCGGAATCCCCGGACGACCACGTTTCCCGTATGCCAAATCGGGCGGAATGATGAGCCGCCGTTTTTCACCGACCTTCATCATGCCGACACCCTCCGTCCAACCCTTGATGACCCGATTGAGCGGGAACGTCGCGGGCCGACCCCGCCGGACCGAGCTGTCGAACTCCTTTCCCGTGGCGAGAAACCACCCGGTGTAGTGAACCTGCACGGTGTCGGTAGGCTTGGGCGTGGGGCCGTCGCCGGGCTTGAGAATCACGTACTGCAAGCCGGAATCCGTCTTCTCCAGCTTGTGACCCGCCGCATCGTGACCCGCTGCCAGCAGCTTCTTGAACTCCGCCGCCCGTTGCTGGTCCTTTTTCGCCGCGGCCGCCTGCTTTTGCTTCCTTGCTTCGGTCCGCTTCGCCGCGGCCGCCAGCGCCGGCTTGATCGCCTCGTCCACCTTCGCCCGCGTCAACCCGTCGAGCACGGTCACGCTCTTGATGATGACCGGCTCTTTGGGGGTCACGGGACGCGGCGAGGGGTACTTGGGATGCTTGATCAGCTCGGTGTCGCGGATCTTGTCCACCACGTCCATGCCCTCGACCACCTTGCCGAACACGCAGTACGCCGCCCCGTCACGCTGCGGGCGGTCGAGAAAACCATTGTCCACCACGTTGATGAAAAACTGGGCCGTGGCCGAGTCGGGGTTGCCGCCCAGCCGGGCCATCGCGATCGTCCCCCGTTTGTTCTTCAACCCGTTCTTCCATTCGTTGGCGATGGGGTCGTGGAGCCCCGTCTTCTTTTCCATGTCCTTGGTGAAACCGCCGCCCTGGATCATGAAACCCTTGATGACGCGGTGGAAAATCGTGCCGTTGTAGAATCCTTCCTCCGCGTAACGCAAGAAGTTATCCACCGTCACCGGCGCCTTCGCGGCGTCGAGCTGCAACACGATATCACCCAGTGTCGTGGCGATCTTGACCCGGGGGTGTTGGGGGTCCGCCTTGTGAGTGGCTTGTTCAGGCCCGTCGGCCAACGCGACCGCCGCGATCAGCCCCGCTGCGAATAGAACTCGAACCATCTGCCGTTCCTTTCCATTGCTCGGCGAATCCCGTGGCACGCCTTCCCGCCATCCGCTCGGCGCACCCGCGCGAATCCACGATTTACCGCTTCGCGGCGCCTCCACGCGTCGCATGTCCTGTTCGAGGATATCCGCCGCCACGGACGCCGGCAACGCCGTCCCAACTCCCCGACCCGAATCGCATGGCGCCACGTACCACCGAACCGACACCGCGCGCCGCAATCGCCAACTCAATACCTTTGTGGCACCGGATTGCATCCGGTGGTCCCCCCAATACCCTGTGGCACCGGTTTGCAACCGGTGGTCCCACCCCCGAAACCCTGTGGCACCGGTTTGCAACCGGT
>JALSRY010000033.1 GCA_026984555.1 Phycisphaerae bacterium | reverse complement strand
GGATCGAGTATCCGCCGCTGCGGAGCTACGCCGATGGAACTTGAGGGACGGGTGGCGCTGGTCACGGGGGCGTCGCGGCGGATCGGCCGGGCGATCGCGGTGCGGCTGGCGCAGGGGGGTTGCCGCGTGGCGGTTCACTACCGCCGCTTGGCCGATGCCGCCGCGGAAACGTGCGTGGCGTGCCGGTCGGTCGGCGGAGAGGCCGAGGCGTTCGGGGCGGATTTCGCTCGCCCGGAAGCTCCGGGAACGCTCGTCGAAGCGGTGTTGGCGCGTTGGGGGCGGCTCGACATCCTGGTCAACAACGCGGCCGAGTTCGAACGGATGGGGCTCGACGATTTCGACGTGGCCGCGTGGGAGCGGACGCTCCGTGTCAACCTGACGGCCCCCGCAGCGTTGATCGGCGCGGCTCGGGACGCGCTGCGATCGCAACGGGGCCGCGTGGTGAATCTGTGCGACGCGGCCGTGGCCCGTCCGTGGCCGGATTACTTGGCGTATGCGGTTTCGAAGGGAGGCCTGGAAGCGCTCACGCGGGTGGCGGCGCGGGCGCTCGCGCCGGAGGTCAACGTCGTGGGGATTGCGGTCGGGGTCGGCGCTTGGCCGGAGGACTACAATCTGGAGACGCGACGCCGGCTGGAGCGGAAGATTCCCCTGGGTCGGGCGGGTACCCCGGAGGAGGTCGCCGCGGCGGTGCACTTCGTGGTGCGCGACGGGGACTATATCACCGGAGTGATATTGCCGGTGGATGGTGGTCGTTCGATCGCGTGAAAGCGCCGCGGGGCGGCTGAAAAACCGCGCGTGGTGTCGTACAATGGCGGGCCCTCGCGAAGGTGGATGCAGCGATGCGCAAGCGTACCAGCCGTTTTGGAACCGTCCGGCGGACACGCGCGGTGGTGCGCGTGCTGGTGGTGGCGGGCGTGTTGGTCGGGAGCGGTCTGGAGGGGTGGGCGCAGCAGCCGGTGGGGCAGAACGGCCACCTGTTCGACGCGAATCCGCAGATCGGGGCGAGCCGGTACAACAGCACTGTCGGCCGCCCGGTTTCGCCTCTTCTGGAAGGCAATGCGATGGCGGCGGGGCAGCTCGGTCGGGGGATGTCGTTGCGTAGCGTTTCGCCGATCCCGTCTTGGAACGCGTTTCGCGCTCCGCTGGGTTCGAGCACGTTGTCGAACTTCACCCGCGACACGGTTTCGACCGGTCAGGCCTATGCTCCGGGAGGTGGTCTTGTTCCGCGGCTGTACTTCGATCCGTCGCGCACGGTTCCCAGCGCGGGGTTCCTCCAGGGCTACTACGCGAACCCTTCCAAGCTCGGGGTCAACACTTCGCGCCGGCTCGGTTCTTCGGGCAGCGTGGGCGTCAACCCGTGGGGGGGGACGCAGTACGGTGTTCCGCCGTCGCCTCGTTCGACGGTGCCGCGGGGGGCCGGGTCGGCCTACGCCGTCCCGCCGGTGAACAACGCGCTGACGGCGTCGATTTTCGGTGTGAACCGGCCCGGGTTGCCCGGACCTTTGAGCGGCAATCGTCCGGGCGGGTTGCCTGAGCATTTCGGCGCGCCGGCCAAGGCCCCGGCGCCCGCGGAAGCGGGGCAGGAATCGGTCGCCGGCGGGCCGCTCGATCTGCGTTTGTGGCTCGATCAGAAGCCCGAGCCGCCGCGGGCGTGGCTGGATGTGTTCTCACAGGGTAACGCGAGCGATTTGCTGGGGGCGTCTGGTGGCGAGTCGCGGGGGTTCCGGCCTGGGATCATCACGCCGGGCGTTCCGGTGCCGGGTAGTCGTGAACGGGCGGCGCGCGTCGCGGCGAACTCGGGGTTGCAGCCGGCGCAAGCGGGGGGGTTGAGCATGTTGCCGGGCAACGATGTGTTTACGGACATGCGGTTGGCGCTGGAGATGCGTCGCAATCCGGAGGCTCCGTGGCTGCGGGAGATGGCCGGCGCGCGGGTTTCGGGCTCGCCGACGATGGGGCAGCAACAACAACAGGCTGCCGCCGAGCAGACCAGCAGGTTTCTGGCCCGGGTGCTGACGGCGCCGTTGACGTCGTTCGTGGGCCAGGCTCCATCGCCGCTCAACGACGCGCTTCGCCGAGCGGAAGCGGCGATGGAATTGGGTCGCTACCGGGAGGCGATCCGCTACTACGATCGTGCCGCTACCGCGGACCCGGCCAATCCGCTTCCGCTGATCGGTCGGGGGCACGCGTTGTTGGCGGCGGGGGAGTACGTATCGGCGGCGGTGAGTTTGATCAGCGGGCTTCGGCGTTATCCGGACCTTGGTTCGTTTCGCATCGACCTGACGTCGCTGATGGGTGGGGGGGAGATCGTGGACATCCGCCGGTCCGACCTCATGCGTCGTCTCGCGGCCCACGAGGATGCATACCTGCGTTTTCTGCTGGGGTACATCGAGGTGAATTCCGGGATGCCCGACGCGGGGTTGCGTGATCTCGAACAGGCCGCCACGCGAGCGGAGCCGGGCAGCGTCATCCGGACGTATGCCGAGATCGTGCGTCGCCGGTTCCGGCCGCCGGCGCGTCCGGCTTCGCCGACGTCGCGTGTTGCCGCGCCCGCCGCATCGCAACCAGGAAAGGGACGACCATGAAATCCGCTCGGGCGCTGGCGTTTTTCGCGACGATCACGATACCGGTGCTGTTGACGGGTTGTGCCGAGGGCATCGAGAAGCAGCGTTACCAGTCGCGGCTGATCGTGGAGGCCAGTCCGCAAGAGGTGTTCCAGGCGGCCCAGGAGATTCTGCGTCGGGAATTCGGCCCGGTGCGGGCTGATCCGGAATCGTTGCGGATCGAAACGGGACCAGTGGAGTTTCAGACGCGAACGACGAGCGGTACGGCCCGCGACTTGTACGGGGCGCCGAGCACGATGCGGCGCCGGGCTCGTTTCGTTGCGGCCCGTGCGGCGAACGGGGGCGCGATTGCCCGGTTGCGGGTTGAGATCGAACGGTTGGATACCCAGCGTCAGGAAGCGTTCTACCTCGATCGCCAGCGGCGTCTGAGCGACGCTCCTGGTGACACGCCGATTCAGCGCGACGCGGCGACGACCGAGCGGCAGAATACGGTCTGGACGTTTGTGAAACGTGATTACCGTCTGGAGCGGGCCATTCTGGCAGAGCTGCTGGAGCGCTTCGCGCCCGCTTCGGGGCCGTCGGCGACGCGAGCGCAGCAACCACCCGCGAGCGCTACGCCTTGAGGGCACCGTGTTGCCCGAGCGGCGGCGGGGGGACGAGACGAGACCCGATGGAATACCACGAAACGAGGAAGAGTCGATGCGAGAGTTTCTTACCCAACCGCTGAGCGACACCGATCCGCAACTGGCGGAGATCATCAAGCACGAGGAGGAACGACAGCAGAATACGCTGGAGCTGATCGCCTCGGAGAACCACGTGTCGGTTGCGGTCCGCCAGGTCGCTGGATCGGTGTTCACCAACAAGTACGCGGAGGGCTACCCCGGCCGGCGCTACTATGGCGGCTGCGTGAACATGGATGCGGTGGAGAATCTCGCGCGCGACCGTGCCAAGCAGCTTTTCCATTGCGACCATGTGAATGTACAGCCCCATTCGGGCGCGTCGGCGAACATCGCCGTGTACATGGCCTGTGTCAACCCGGGCGATACGGTGCTTTCGCTCGACCTGGCCCACGGCGGGCACTTGTCGCATGGGCTCAAGGTGAATCTCAGCGGTCACTTGTACAAGATCGTTCCCTACGGGTGCAGTCGTAAGGACGAACGCATCGACATGGCCGAAGTGCGCCGGCTGGCGCGTGAGCACAAGCCCAAGCTGATCATCGCGGGTTTCTCGGCGTATCCGCGGGTGCTCGATTTCGAGGCGTTCGGCGAGATCGCCCGCGAGGTTGGCGCGCGGCTGATGTCTGACATCGCCCATATCGCGGGCCTGGTCGCCGTGGGGTTGCACCCCTCGCCGATTCCGCACAGCGACTTCACCACCACGACCACCCACAAGACGCTGCGTGGTCCCCGTGGCGGGATGATCATGTGCCGGGAAGATGACGCGAAACTGATCGACAAGTGGGTGTTTCCCGGCACGCAGGGGGGGCCGCTGATGCACATTATCGCCGCCAAGGCCGCCGCGTTCGGCGAAGCCCTCCGGCCCGAATTCAAGGTGTATCAGCAGCAGATTCTGGACAACGCCCAGGCGCTGGCCGCCGCCTTGCGCAGCCACGGATACCGGCTCGTTTCCGGCGGGACGGATAACCACCTTCTGCTAGTGGACCTGCGCGACGTGCATCCCGACCTGACGGGGAAGCAGGCCGAGCAGTGGCTCGAGTCGGCGGGGATCATCACCAACAAGAACATGATTCCGTTCGACGAGCGCAAGCCGACGCAGACTTCCGGGTTGCGTCTCGGCACCCCGGCGCTGACCACGCGGGGGCTCAAGACGGGTGAGATGAAAACCGTCGCGGACCTGATCCATCGCGTACTCTCGTCCGACGGTGACGAGGCGGTCGTCGCGAAGATTCGGGGCGAGGTACGCGACCTCTGCGCGCAGTTTCCGGTGCCGCACGCGTGATCGGCAGGCCGTCGGCAGACACATTCCGAACCGCCGGCCGGGCAGTTTGCGCCGGCGGAGCGTTGGTCGCGGCGCTGCTGGCGGCGGGGGGGTGTGTGTCCGGGGGGCGGATCGAGCTGGCCTCGCTCGACTTTCGCAACATCGACCCGCCCGCCCCCCACGTCGTTACGCTCCGGGTTGCCGATTGCTGCTGGTGGACCGACGCGCGCGGCGACCTCTGGATCGCGATGCACCGCGCGCAACACGTTCCGCTGCGCCCGCGGCTGCGCTTCGAGCTCGATCTGTCGTTGCGGCTCGCCGACCCGCCCGCCGGTCGCGCGCGCAACTACAAGCTCGACCGCGACTCGCTGCGCATGCGTGTCGGGATCGGCCCGTGGCAGCTCCGTTTCAGTTCGATCGTTGGTATCGCGGCCGTCTATCGCGAGCGCGGAAACCGGCTGCGCGGGAGTGTGCGCACGCATGCCACGCGCGTGACGTCGCAACTGCTCGGCGGTTGGGGCAAGCCGAGTGGTTACCTGTTGATGGCTTCGTATACCGCCCGCCACGATGAGCGGCGTGGCCGCGAGATCGCGAGACGGACCGAGGCGGACGGCTGGCAGCGCAAGCCGCCGCATGCGCCGCGACGTCGCCGCAAGCCGCCGGCGAGCCAGCCGGGAGCGGCCGGGGTTGCCGCGTCGGGTGGTGTGGTTTTGCGGAGCGGCGGCGGGGGAACCTGAAGCCGCGTCCTCGGTCCGGGGGTCGAATCCGGCCAGCGCGGGCGGGTGTGGTTGCGCAGGGGGGACCGAGAAAAAGTGTTGATTCGGCGCCGGGGTCCGAGGAACATGAATTGTGGGAAGCGGGCCCCTATGATTTGTGGGGATGGTGTCGGGGCGACTTACTGGGAGCTTTCAATTCACGGAGGTTTGGAAGGATGATCGAACGCAAGACCCTCGGCCGCGTGATCGTGGCCGCGACATTCGTGGTAACGCTCGGGGCGGCGGTGTTGCCGGCGCAGGCGGGCGGGACGCCGGAGAATGCCGTGCTCGTCGTCGATCCGTCGCGTACGGACGCGATGTACGTG
>JALSRY010000032.1 GCA_026984555.1 Phycisphaerae bacterium | reverse complement strand
CCCGCCACGCTCGCGGCTACACGGTCTTGTGGCTCTATGACGCGAGCGTGGCGGGTTTTGATGGATATCTCATCGACGCCGATCGACGCCACGAAGCCGTGCAACGCTGGCTGGACATTACGCCGTGCCGGATGCGCTGCACCGACACGTTGCCCGATGACGGCCGGGCGCCGCTGCGCATCACCGTGGTCGACGACATGGACGTGCTCGACAAGGTGGCGGGGGCATTTCGACGCGCGTTCGACCACCGCATGACGAACAACGTGATTCGTGTGCCGATGTACAACTTCACGGTGCTGGAGGCTTTCGACGCTGCGGTCGATAAGTGGTACGGTATCTGCCGGCTGTGTCGCCGGTGGCGAATCGATCCGTCTCGAACGGTCGCGGTCGGCGACGACGTGAACGACTTGCCGATGATTCGTCAGGCCGGCCTCGGCGTGGCGGTGGGCAACGCGAACCCCGCCGTGCTGTCGGTGGCGGATCGGGTCGTGGCCACCAACGAGGCCTGCGGCGTCGCGGAGCTGATCGAAACACTCTTGGGTTCGTAAGGGGTCGCCAGTCGTGCTCGCACGCTACGCTCGACGCGAAGAAACCGCGATCATCCTGATCGGCGGCGGCGTAACGCTGATCGTCGCGGGGCTGGCGCAATGGTGGGCGCTGTTGCCGCTGCTGGTCACGGTGGCGCTGCTGATGTTCTACCGCGATCCGCCGCGACGCATCTCTCCGGGCGATGATGTGCTGCTCGCACCGGCCGACGGAAAGATCATGCGTATCGAGCCGACATATCATCCCGACGGCGACGACGGCTCCTCCGAGCTCCGGATCGTCATTTTCCTGAGCGTCTTCAACGTCCACATCAACCGCAGCCCCTGCGCCGGCCGCGTGACGCTCGTGGACTACCGTCCGGGCGAATTTCTCAATGCGCTCAAACCCGAGGCCACCGAACGCAACGAAAGCAACTTGCTCGCGATCGAGCCGCGCCCGCCCCTGAAAGGGCCGGTGTTCGTCCGGCAGATTTCGGGCGTGCTCGCGCGGCGGGTGGTGTGTACCGCCCGGCCGGGCGACCACCTCGAATCCGGCGAGCGCTTCGGCATGATCAAGCTCGGCTCGCAAACCGAACTGCGCGTTCCCGCCGACGGCGGGTGGCGAGTGTGCGTCGAACCGGGGCAGTCCGTTCGCGCAGGATGTACCGTGCTCCTGCGACGACAATCCAGCGAGGCCGCCAATGCCTGACCTGGGGATCGATCGGCCACGACGTTCCAACGGCAACCACAACGGCCAGCCCAAGCGACCGTTGCTGAGCGTGGCATTGCTGCCGAGCGCCGCGACCTTGGGCAACCTGCTTTGCGGTGTCATGGCGATCCTGTGCGCCCTGCTGGCGATGCGCAGCGTCTATTTTCCCGACGGGCCGCCCCGGGCGCACCCCGCACTCGAACCGTGGTTCCCAACCTACATTTCGGTCGGCGCCTACTTGATCGTCCTCTCGATGATCTTCGATGCGCTCGACGGCCGACTCGCTCGCATGGCTCGCCACACGACCGAGTTCGGCGTGCAGCTCGACTCGATCGCGGATGTCGTCAGCTTTGGCACCGCGCCGGCCATCCTGCTGCTGGCGATGCTGCTGCCGCTGGCGGTTCCCCCCGATGGTCCGATCTTGGTCGGCAAGGCCGAGTGGCGCATCGGGCTGCTGGGCGCGATGGTCTACGTCGCTTGCGCTGCCATCCGCCTCGCACGCTACAACGCCGAGAACGTCAAAGAGGAAGCCGCCCAACCACGTTTCCACGGATTGCCGGTGCCCGGTGCGGCGGCGGGGCTCGTCGCCCTGCTCGTGCTGCACGAAAACCTCGTCTACGAACAAGCGACGATGTGGGGTGTGGACTGGGCCGCGGTCGTGCGCTGGAGCACCGGCCCCGCCGCGTTCCTGCTCGGGATGCTCATGGTCAGCCGGCTGGATTACGTCCACGTCTTCAATCAGTACGTGCGGCGCGAGCAGCCGCTGTGGCACCTGGTTACGCTGGTTGTGCTCGTGTGCATCGGGCTGTTCTCTCCCGAGGTGTTGCTGTTCGTCCTCGCCCTGATCTACATCCTCAGTGGCGTGGTCGTGCGGCTACGCCAACTCCTGCGACCTTCGCTTTCGTCGCCGCGCCGCGAACGCGCCCGCTCGGAAACGTTGCGCTAAGCGCGAGAACGCATCGCTCCCATCGCAAACGCCCGCCCGCCGCGCCCCGTCGGCGCAAAAAAGAAGATGGAAGGTCCAGCCGTGGCGCGTCGAGACCTTCCATCGTTCGTGCGGCTCGCGAAACGAACCGCGTGATTCTTTTGTACAACATCACCGTCGTGACGCTACATACGTTACATGTATGCCGAGCTTTTGCAAGGCATAGAGCGCGCGCCCACGCACAATTTTTCGTGCGGCGCTGCGGCGCGCGTTGCATCGCGCGTGACAACGCCGCCGCCGCGCATGCTCACGATCAACGCCGCCGCCACGCATCGCTGTCACGCCCCGACCGGCGGGACGGTCGAGCGGCGCGAGGGATTTCGACCCGGCAGGGTCGCGGGTACGATGGCGCCGGTTTCTCTCTGGAGAATCGCTCCCGATGCGTGCGTTTCGCAAGCCGCTCAACTCCGTGCTCGTCAAGCCCGCCGGCCCCGACTGCAACATGGCGTGCCGGTATTGCTTTTACCTCGACAAAGCGGCGATGTTTCCTGCCGCGGGCGCCCGGCGAATGGACGGCGCCGTGCTCGAAGCACTCGTGCGGCAAGTGATGACCGACGGGGAGCCGGTCGTTTCGTTCGGCTGGCAGGGGGGCGAACCGACGCTGATGGGGGTCGAGTTTTTCGAGCGTGTGATCGAGCTCGAAAAACGCTGGGGACGCGCGGGACAGACCGTCGCCAACGGCTTGCAAACCAACGGCCTGCGGATCGACGACGCCTGGTGCCGCGTGCTGCGCAGCGCGTCGTTCCTGGTCGGTTTGTCGATCGACGGCCCCCGCCACATCCACGACCATTACCGCATCGCCGCCGGCGGGCAAGGTACCTGGCAGCGCGTGGTCGAGACCAGTCGGCGGTTGCTCGATGCGGGCGTCGAAGTCAACGCGCTTTCGGTCGTCAGCGACTATTCGGCGCGCTTCGCTCGCGAAATCTACGAGTTTCACAAGCACAACGGGATGACCTTCATGCAGTTCATCCCGTGCGTCGAGCCCGACCCCGGACACCCCGGGCGCGCGATGCCCTTTTCGGTCGGTGCCGAGCAGTTCGGCCGGTTCCTCTGTGAGCTTTTCGACTGCTGGACCGCCGATGTCCAGGACGGCAGGGCCACGACGTCCGTCCGCTGGTTCGAATCCGTCGTCGCCACCTACGCCGGACTCTCGCCCCCGGAATGCACCCTGATGAGCGAGTGCGGTACCTACGTCGTGATCGAACACAACGGCGACGTCTTCGCCTGCGATTTCTTCGTCGAAGACCGCTGGCGCTTGGGCAACGTGCGTTGCGGCCGGCTGATCGAAATGCTCAACAGCCCGCGTCAGGCCGAGTTCGGGCGGCGCAAGGCCGCGTTGCCGCACGACTGCCAGCAGTGCCGGTGGTTACGCCACTGTCGCGGCGGCTGTCCCAAGGAGCGCTGGGGCCACCCAGCCGACGCGCGGCTCAGCTACCTGTGCGAGGCGTACAAGATGTTCTTCTCCCACGCGGACGGCTGGTTGCGGGAGACCGCGAGACGTTTGCAACGCGAGCGCGCCGATCGAGCGCTGCCCGGTCGCACGCAACCGCAAGTCGGCCGGAACGACCCCTGCCCCTGCGGGAGCGGGTTGAAATACAAGCGGTGTTGTGGTGCCAAGAAGCGTGCGTAGACGGTGGATGGTCCGATGAATCGTGGAAGACGAATCCTTCGGGCGGCGGTCGTGACGATCATCGCGGGATGGGTGAGTGGCGCTGCGCTCGCCGAAGAGTTTACCAGCAACTGGGCGACCGCCTCTCGCCGGGTCTGGATCGGGCCGAGGGTCTACGCCGACCGTTTGCAGGATTGGCGGCTGCGGGACGGGCGGGTCGAGTGCGTCGAGGCGCGCAAGCTGCGCCCGATGCGTGTGCTGCACCTGCTGGCCGCCGACGTGAGCGATCGCCCGGGCACGTTGCGCGTGCGCGTGGACCTGGGGCCGATCGAGGCGACCGGCACGCCCAGCGAAAAATCGTGGGCCGGATTCCTGATCGGCGCCGGTGGCCCCGGCGTGGATTATCGGCTTACCGCGCTCGTCCACGGCCGGGCGGCCCCCCACGGCGGGCTCGCGGCGGTCGTGGACGCCCGGGGCCGCGTCGCGCTGCGCAACAACGAGCGACGCGTCGGCCGAGCCGGTTTCTGGACCATCCGCGGGGCGCTCGCCGAGGGTGAACTGGCCGAGCTCGACGCCACGCGACGCGAGGATCACCTCCTCGACCGGCCCGCCCGCGCGCTGACGCTCATGCTGGAGGCGACTCCCGCCCGTGGGGGATACTCCCTCGTGCTGACGGCCCGCGATGCCGACGGATCGCTGCGAAGCCGCGCGGTCTACGAAAACGTCCAGCCAACGCTGATCGATGGCGGTGTCGGGCTCGTCTCGCATCGCGCGCCCACCGGCGGCAAGCGCGGCTGGTGGTTTCGCGCCTGGCGCGTCGAGGGTGACAAAGTGCGGCTGCATGCCGAGCGGCGTTTCGGCCCCATCGTGTGCGTGCTCTACACGCTCAGCCGCGGCACGCTCAAGCTGACAGCGCAGATGATGCCCGTCGGCGAAGACGACCGCCGCGAGGTCACGCTTGAACTTCGCCGCCCGGGGCGGTCTGAATGGACTCCCGCGGCCGAGACCACCATCGACACCGACGGATTCACCGCCCGCTTTCGCGTCGAGCACTGGGACGCGACCGCCGACACGCCGTACCGGGTCGTGTATCGCCTGCGTACCGCCGGCCGGCCTTTCACCTACG
This sequence comes from Phycisphaerae bacterium, assembly GCA_026984555.1. Lineage (GTDB taxonomy): Bacteria > Planctomycetota > Phycisphaerae > UBA1845 > Fen-1342 > JALSRY01. The sequence continues at coordinate 652 of JALSRY010000032.1, read as the reverse complement.
AAGGCACCATCCGCCGCGAGCCGATCGACAAGGAAACGCTCGTATTGGCGGCGTTCACCGGCACCAAACACTACACGGGGCACCTGCGCTGGGACTCGGGTGGTATCTGGTTCCCGCACAACGACCTGGTTCGCGCGGTGCGGGTCCACGACCCGGATATCCTCTTTTTCTCCGGCGATCAGATCTACGAAGGCGACCTCACCGGCGTCGAACGCCGGCCCATCGAACGAGCGATGCTCGATTACCTCGACAAGTGGTATCGCTGGTGCTGGGCCTTTCGCGACCTCGCTCGCCGCCGGCCCTGTATCTGCATCCCCGACGATCACGACGTTTACCAGGGCAACATCTGGGGCGCGGGGGGCCGCAAGGCCCGCAGGCAGGACGACGGCGGGTACACGATGCCTCCCCGTTGGGTGAACATGGTCCAACGCACGCAGACCAGCCACCTGCCCGATCCGTTCGACCCGGCGCCGGTCGCCCAGGGCATCGGCGTGTACTACACGAGCATGAACTACGCCGGCCTGAGCATGGCGATTCTGGAGGATCGCAAGTTCAAATCGTCGCCGACGGTGATGGTGCCCGAGGGCGCGGTGAAAAACGGCTGGTTCCACAACCCGGATTTCGATCCTGCGACGCAGGCCGATGCGCCGGG
>JALSRY010000031.1 GCA_026984555.1 Phycisphaerae bacterium | reverse complement strand
GCAAGGGGTTTGACAGGAGGTGCACGGGGTGGTTGACAGTTTCTCAGGGGTGGTGGCACCTGGTGGCGGGGCTGAAGGCGGGTGCTACGGGGTCAGCGGTTGCCGGTGAGGAGGTCGTTGGTAAGTTTGGTGAGGAGGTTGGCGGTGTCGGGGTTTTTTCGTCGGGCGGCTTCGATGACGCGTTCGGCGTGCAGGACGGTGGAGTGGTCGCGGCCGCCGAAGTGGAAGCCGATTTCCTGGAGGCTGAGGGGTGTAAGTTTTCGGGCGAGGTACATGGCGATTTGGCGGGGGTGGCTGATGGATCGGGAGCGTTTGCGCCCGACGAGTTCTGGCAGGCGGATGCCGAAGTGGCTGGCGACGGTTTCGAGGATATCGCTGATTTGGAGGGAGCGGGCGGGTTTGCCGGCGAATTGTTCGATGACGTGGCGGGCGGTATCGAGGCTCATGGGTTTGCCGCCGATCTGGGTTTCGGAGATGAGGCGGGTGAGGGCTCCTTCGAGGAGGCGGACGTTGGACTCGACGCGGGCGGCGATGAAGTCGAGGAGTTCGTCGGGGATTTCGCAGCCACGGAGGCGGGCTTTTTTATGGAGGATGGCTTGTCGGGTTTCTCGGTTGGGGGGATCGATCTGGGTGACGAGGCCCCAGTTGAAGCGGCTGACGAGTCGGTCTTCGAGGGTTGGGATTTCGCTTGGTGGTGAGTCGGCGGAGAGGATGACTTGTTTTCGGGCCTGGTAGAGGGTGTTGAAGGTATGGAAGAGCTCTTCCTGGCTGGATTCGCGGTTGGCGAGGAACTGGACGTCGTCGATGACGAGAGCGTCGACGTGTCGGGCGCGGTCTCGGAAGTCGGCGAGGCGGCCGGTTTCGATGGCGCGGACGAAGTCGTTGATAAAGGTTTCGCAGGAGAGGTAGGAGACGGCGGCGCCGCGCTGGGCGAGGTCGGCGCAGGTGGCCTGGAGCAGGTGGGTCTTGCCGAGGCCGGAGGAACCGTGGATGAAGAGGGGGTTGTAGAGGGAGCCGGGTTGGTTGCAGACGGCGCGGCAGGCGGCGTGGGCGAGGCGGTTGGAGGGGCCGACGACGAACTGGTCGAAGGTGTAGTCGGCGCTGAGTGAGGGGGTGGTGAGTGGGTCGGTGCTGCTGGAGGCGACGGCGTCGGGGTCGGCGTTGGGGGGGAGGAAGCGGACGGGGATGAGGAAGCCGGTTTGTTCCATGGCGCAACGGGCGAAGGCGTTGGCGCAGGAATCGAGGAGGTAGCGGCGGCGGGTCGGATCGGCGACGATGACGCGCAGCTCGCCGGATTCGATCTCGCCGGGGGGGAGCTCGTTGAACCAGGCGCGGAAGAGTTCGGGGTATGCGCGGCGGACGGCGTCCAGGAGGGTGTTCCAGTTGTATTCGGCGGCTGGGGCCATCTGATGCGGGTCCGGTGGTTTGCGCCCAAGTTCTGGTTGATCGGGTTCCCTGATGCCTATGGCTGTCGCGGGCCGGTGGCGTAGGCGTCGGCGAAGAGTTCGCGGATCAGCGCGGTAGCGTAACAGCCGCGCGGCAGCGTGAAGCGGAGTTCAAGATAGGGTCCGGCGGCGTCGGCGCCAAGTTGGATCGAGGCGTTGGCGGGTTGGAAGCGCAGGGGGCGGCGGGCGCCTTTGACGCGCAGTTTCCCGGCGCGGAACGATTCGGGGGTGAGTTGCTGGTTGGCGAGGATGTGGTGTTCGATTTCGCCGGGTTGGCCGGTGGGTTCGGTCATGCGGTAGCCGAAGAGTGGTCCGGTGGGGCTGATTTCGAAGGTATCGGCGCGGGGTTGCTCGGTAGCGGGGTCGTCGACGAGGAAGACGGCCTGGGAGCGGTGGAGCCAGGCGAGGTCGCCGGCGAGGAGGTGGTCGAGGCCGGAGGGGAGTCGGGTGGCGACGGTTTCGTTGAAGAGGTAGGACTGGTAGGCGGAGACGTAGAACTTGCGCAGGGAGGCATCGATGGCGTAGAAGGCGCGTTTGCGCTTTCCGCCGGTACGAGCGAGGGTTTTGAGGGCGCGGCGTTCGTCGCGGAACATGCCGGGCCAGGCACGGGCGGCGTTGGCGTACTTGCCGGCGTCGTAGAGCTGGCGTGCCCGGCGGATGTCGCCCTGGTCGAGTGGTCCGGGGCGGCCGAGGATGAGGTCGATGGCTTCGTCGATGTTGCCGCGGATGATGGCGTGTCCGATGCGCCAGGCGTCTCCGCGGCCGCCGAAGCGTTGCCGGCCGAAGTAGTTGGGCACGCCGCGCTGTGCGAGTGTATCGAGGGCGTGTCGGAGTTCGGGGAGGCGGTGGGGTTGGGTTTGGCGCACGCGGATGGTGAAGCGGTTGGCGCGCAGGTGTCCGAGGCGGAGCTTGTTGGTATGGGTGGAGACCTCGAGAACGCGGAGGCGGGGGATGTCGAGTTCGTGGAGGCGCTCGGGTGGGACGTGTTCGACGGAGAGCCATTGGCGCGTGACGGCGCGGGCGTCTTTGAGGCCGGCGTAGCCGATGTCGCGGCGGCGGACGTTAAGAGCCCGGGCGAGGTCGGCGACGGCCTGCATGGTGCTGAGGCCGCGTTTTTCGAGGAGGAAGTAGGTATGCGTTCCGTTGCCGGACGGTTCGTAGAGGGGGAGTTCCTCGACGAGGAAGTCGGTGTAGTCGGCCTTGAGGAGTCCCGGGGGCCGGTCGAAATCGAGCAGCAGGCGTGGGAGCGCAGCGAAGGGGTCCGCAGGGGTCATGGCTGGGCTACGAAGCGGGGGCCGGTCTTGTCGGCCTTGTATGCGGTGAGCACGACGCGGGGGCGGGCGAGCTCGGCGCGGATGGCCTTGGCGGCGGTTTGGAAGTAGTCGTCGGGTGGTTGCTGTGCGGCGTGGGGCGGCGAGATGGCGAGGTAGCCGCGGTAGGCGAGGCCGCGCAGGAGCTCGATGAGGTAAGCGTAGTTGGTGGCGCTGACTTCGGGGGTAAAGCGATGGTCGTCTTCGGGAGCGAGGGTGGGGTCGATCTCGGAGAGGCGCACGATCGAGAGCGCGCCGGCCAGGCGGGTCAGGGCGAAGGAAGGCGAGTCGCCGGCGGTGGTCGAGCGACGGGGGTCGAGGCAGACGCGCAGGTTGGGCATACCGACGGCGTCGTGGACGTACCAGAGGTCGGCGGTTCGGCTGAGCACGCCGGTATTTTCGAGTGTGAGCGAGACGCCGAGCTCGGCCGCCCGCAAGGTGGGTTCCGGCAGGGCGGCGACGTAGCGTTGGAGGAGCTCTTCGCGATCGGTGCCGCTGGATGTGTCGGCGCCCGAGATGATGACGAGGGGGGCGCCGACGGCGGCGGCGGCGCGCAGGGTTTGTTCGAGCGCCAGGGGGATGAGCGCGCGGTGGGAGCCGGCGGGTGGTGAGAACGTGCCGGCGTGGATGGCGGCGATGTGGCGGCCGGTCTCGGCCAGGCGTGCGCGGACCTGTTCGGCGCGGGTTTCGAAATCGGCGGTGAGGCCGAGGTCGGGCTGGCCGTGGAGGGTGGCGAGCTCGATGCCGTCGAAGTCCAGGGCGGCGGCTTTGTCGAGGAGGGCGTCGAGGTTGAGGTCGGGGAAGGCGGCGTTGGTGAGGATGAGTTTCATGGGTGCAAGTTTCCTCCGGCGTCGCGCGGCGGTACGGTTGCCAAGCGTGGTTTTTGTTGTGGCCGCGCGGGCTATGTGAAACAATGTGACTCTAGGCAGGTTGGTCGCGGGCGTCAACGGGAGCGTGTGGATGATAGTCGAAGACGGGATGAAGGCGATCATACTGGCGGCGGGTTCGTCGCGGCGGATGGGGCGGGACAAGGCGCTGTTGGACTGGGCGCGGGGGTATTCGCTGATCAGCGTGATGTTGTTGCGTTATTCGAACCCGCGGGTGAAGCAGCGTGTGGTGGTCGCGAACCCGGACAACGCGGCGGGGATTCGCGCGGCGATCGCGGGTGAGCTGGGGCGGTGGGCGGTTGTACCGGGTGGGCGGGTTCGGGCGGATTATGACCTGGTCGTGAACCCCGACCCGGCGGGTCCGATGATGGCGAGCATCAAGTTGGGGCTGACGGCGGTGGGGGCGGGTGAGGGGCCGGTGTGCATTCAGCCGGTGGATGTGTTCGCGGTGACGCCGACACTGATCGAGTTTTTGCACGAGAACTGGCGGCTGGAGCCGGAGTACATTCATCAGCCGGCGTGTGAGGGGCGGGGGGTGCATCCGGTGGTGATACCGGAGCGATATGTGAAGGAGATTCTGGCGTTGCCGGCGGAAGGGCGGCTGGATGAGTTTCTGCGGGATCATGCGGAGCGCGTGCGGAAGCACGAGTGGCTGGATCGGGAGTTGTTGTGGAATCTGAACACGCCGGAGGACTATGAGCGGTTTCGACCTCTTTATGATGACTGATGTTTATTGATTACTTGGGTGGGATAAGATAGGGTTTTGTGGTGTGTGCTGGTGCCAACATGCGGCGATGGGTGGTGGCGCTTTGGCTCGGCGCGGTGCTGGTGGGGGCGGTGTCGGCGCAGGAGCAGGGGGCGATCGCGTGGTCGCGTGACGTACAGCGGAGCGTGGCGTTGGCGAAGAAGACGAAGCGGCCGCTGATGTTCTGGGTGTTGGGGCGCAGTCGCAGCCGCGACCACCGCACGGAGCGGGATCAGAAGCGGGCGTTTCGGGATCCGTTGGTGCTGGAGTTATCGAAGCGGTTCGTACCGGTGCGGCTGTCGCGTAGTCGCTATCGCGAGCAGTTGGAGGCGTGGGATCTGTCCCGGCGGACGAACATGGACATCGTGTTTGTAACGCCGGCGGGCAAGCGGATCGATGTGCTTTCGTCGCAGGGGGCGCGCAATCCGCAGACGTTGGCACGGAAGATGGCGTTGGTATTCGCGGCGTACCGGGCGGATTTGTTCGAGCGCGAGCTGAAGGCGAAGTTTGATGACGAGGAGACGCCGGAAGCGGAGCTGGTGGAGGCGTTGCGGGTGGTGCGGGAGCTGGTGATCTTGCCGGCGAGCAGTACGGTGGTGAAGTTGCTGGAGCGGCCGAAGCTCAGCGCGAAGTTGCGAGGGGAGATATACGAGACGTTGGCGGTACTTTCGACGCGGGTGACGGTGGCGGCGTTGTTGGACCGGGCGGGAGGGGATCCGCAGGCGGCGGCGGCGTTGGGCAGGTGTGTGCCGAGCGCGGTGCCGGTGATGCTCGAGAAGTTGGGCAGTGAGGACGAAGCGTTGCATCTGGCGGTGTATCACGCGGTGACGCGGATTTGCGGCATTCGTGACGTGCGGCCGGACCGGTTCTGGAAGGGGCGGATCGCGTCGTTGAAGCGCAAGGAAAACGAACGGGTGCGGACGTTGGCGAGCCGATACGCCCGGTGGTGGAAGGATCGGTATGAAGAGTATCGTTGATTTGCGAAGCGACACGGTGACGCGCCCGACGCCGGCGATGCGCGAGGCGATGATGGGCGCGGAGGTGGGGGATGATGTATTGGGTGATGACCCGACGGTCGCGGCGCTTCAGGAACGTATGGCGGCGTTGGTGGGGAAAGAGGCGGCGTTGTTCGTGCCGTCGGGGACGATGGCGAACCAGGTGGCGATTCGGAGCGTGTGCGAGCCGGGGGACGAAGTAATCCTGGACGAGACGACGCATTGTC
>JALSRY010000030.1 GCA_026984555.1 Phycisphaerae bacterium | reverse complement strand
GAGCATCGCCGTGTTGACCCCGTTGTCGCTGCCCCGGCTGTCTCCGACCACGACGAATCGCCACGGTTCGGCGCCGGCTTGCCACCCACACCCGATCGCCAACAGCACAGCTACGATTGATCTCACGATTGGTATCCTTTCCATCGCACCCACTGGAACGTGCGATCTCCACCCCGAGTCATACCCCGCACACGATCAACGAAACAATCCCTGTTCCGGAGCGGCGAAACGGCCTCTCTGCGCATCGCCGAGAAGGCCGGAACGGTCCGCGTCCTCGACACAGCGCGGGCGCCGGGGAATCGCTCCCCCGACGCCCGCGTGTCTCACAGCGACTTCCGCAGCCGGCAACGGCCACGATGACGCAGCATCGCCGCTACGGGCAGGTCTCGCCGTAATGTGCCAGCAACGCCGACAGGTCCGCCAGATCAACATCCCCGTCGCCGTCGATGTCCCCGTCGCCGTAGGTGGCGCCGTGGGTCATGCCGTAGTGGGCGAGCATGATGGCGAGGTCGTTGAGATCGACGTCACAATCACCGTCGAGGTCGCCGGGAATCTGCGGCCAGGGTTGCACACCCCAGATTTCGACGTCGTCGATGTTCCAGCCGGGATAGGTGACCGAGCCATCGGTGGGCCCCATCGTCCAGCGGATGTAGACGGTGGGCTGTTCGTCGGCGATCGCCGAGATATCGAGCACCATCGCAGTCCACGAGGAATCGGACATCGAGGTATCAGGGTTGGCCCAGAGCTGCGTCCAGTGCACACCGTCGTTCGAGACCTCGACCGTGGCGTGGTCGTAATAGGCGCTCTCGACGCCGAGCCAGCGCTGGAAGTGCAACTCGGTATTGAGCAAATCGCTACAGTCGATCGCGGTGGTCGTGAGGCTGTACTGCGGCATGTTGACGGTGTAGTCGCCGGCGAGGTTGTAGCCATAGACATTGTCGCCGGTGGCGCCGCTGACCGGGTCGCCGCTGTGGCTGCCGCCACCGAGCGGCTGTCCGAATTCCCACTGTCCCTCGGTAGTCCAGCCGGGATCCTCGTCGAGCGGGAAAACGTAGATCGGCGTCGGGGCCGGCGTGGTGACGGTGATGCTCACGGCGGCGATGTTCGACGTTCCACCGTCGGGCGGCGTGCCGCCGTCATCGACGTAGAACTGGAAAACGTCTTCGCCCATGTACCAGGTGTCGGGCGTGTACACGACCGCGTTGCCACCGCCGATCAGCGTATAGGGCACGCTGGAGATCTGTCCCCCGGCCGGGTCACTGAGGCTCCCGTGCATCGGCAGGTCGCCGATGATGTAGCTCAGCGGGCCGGGCTCGCCGTCGTCGGAAGCCTGGAGCGTGATCGTCAGGGGCGTGTTCACCGGCGTTTCGACGTTCATGTCCTCGGCATGCGGCGGGCGCGGGCCACAACCTCCCATACCGAGCAGGTCGGACGGGTAGTAATCGGGATCCACGCCGTTGCCGGCCGACAGACCGACGATCGCATCTTCGACGGCGACGCCGAGGTAGCTGAGCCGGATTTCACCGTTGAAGAACAACTCGACCTGGAAGGTATTGGTGTTCGACGTGCTGTACTCGGGCACATTCTGGTAGGTGATGGCGATGCGATCGGCGAGTTGCTTGTAGCTGACCGTGCCACCGCCGGAGGGGTTCAGATCGTCGAACAACATCGCGACGCGCGGCATCGCGAAATGGTCTTCGAGCGTTTCCGAGTACGTCGTGTCCGGGCTGCCGAAGGTGATATATCCGTTGGAACCGACGTACAGAGCGTTATAGCTGGTTCCGTACAGGCTCACGGTCTGGCCGTCGCTGAGGCTGACGAGCTGCGAATCGTCGTCTGACAACGCCAGCGTCGTGCCACCGGCCGGATCGGTCGGCAGGCTGTCGATGGTTTCGACGCAACCATCGTAGTAATCCACGGAACCGTTGGGGGTGAACGAAAGCGTGTGGAACGAGAGCGCCGACGCGCCGGTGTCGAACTGCTGGGTGAAGAAGTCGGGGATGTCGGGCGTGGTGAAGCTGTAGCACGCGCCGCCGTTGTCGTCGGTCGTCTGGTTGCCGGCCTGGTCTTCGGCGACCACGATGAAGTAGTAGGTGGTCTGGTCCTGGAGGCCGGTGATTTCGACGCTCGCGGGATTGCCGAAGCCGCCGGTGGCCGTTTCCGTCAAGCTGTCGCAGGAGAGGCCGTAGTGGATGATTCCGCGGACGGTCTCATCGGCATCGAACGTGACCACGGCGCTGCGGGGCTGGAGGTCGGTCACCTGGACGTTGGAAATCACCGGGCCGGTGCAGTCGACCGGAGCGCTCGCGGTGACGTCGGCCGGGCTGCCGCTGCCGTCGTCCTCGTCGTGATAGGTGACGCTGATGGTGTCGCCGGCGGCGATCCACAGCGTGCCGGCGGCATCGGTCGTGCTCAGCGGAATCGTACCGACGAACTCGGCGGATGACGGATCGGTCTCGGTGAGCACGACGGACTCACCGCCGGGCTCGGAGGTCGAGACGATCGTGACGGTGAACGTCTCGATGGTATTGTCATCCAGGTTGAGGCCGCAGTCGGCGACGGTGATCGTGGCCTGTCCGTCGTCACACGGATACGCGCCGCGGTCGAGCGTGACCGTGCCGGCGTCGGAACAGGCGCCGGGGTAACGCAGGCTGGGGTCGCCCATCAGGTTGTACATTTCGAAGTAACGCCGCGTGGTGCTGCCGTTGCCCATTTCGGCGAGGTAGCGCATGCGCGCGTCGTTGCAGGTCGGGCCGAATTCGGCCGGTACATCGTCTTCGGTGTCGAAGATCGCGTCGAACCAGCGTCGCTCCATCACGTCATCCTCGGTCCAGTAGCTGGTGACGGAGGAGCCCCAGTCGGCCACGGCACCCTTGTGCGGCACGAGTACCCACGTCTCCATGAAGCACTCGTCCACGGTGTAGGTGCCGGTGACGCAGGCGAAGCTCATGATCAACGAGTACATGTTGTCGTTGGTCAGGTTGCGCACGTCGGTCTGGTTGAAGGGCGGACCGTCGGCCCATTCGTACTCGCCGCCGTGGCCGCTGTAGACGCCGAAGAAACGGCCGTCGTTGAAGGCGTCGCGAACGTCCTGCGTCGTGGCGCCGTAGGTCACCTGGTAGAGTTTGTCGCAGATGTAACCGTTGGGGATCATGTGGTTTTCGATCACCCAGTTATGCGTTCCCTCACTGATCTGGTAGTTGTCCACCGAGGCCATGAACGCGGCCCGTTTGAGGTAGTCCGGGTCGGCGAATTGCCCGTTGTCGTAGTAGATCGTCTTGTCGAGGATGTTGGCCAGCTCGGTCGCGTCGTCCGCCGGGAAACGCCCGATCGCGATGTCGGGATACCAGTCGGAGGCACCATCCATGCACGTGTAGGGCAAGTCGGTCGCGGGCGAGCCTTCGCCGCCGCCGGTCCAGTACGGAACCAGCTCGGTATCGCCGACGAGCAGGATGTAATCAGGCGCATCGGGGCCGCCCCACAGCCCCTGGATGTAGTTCTTGATCGTCGCGGCGCTGGTGCCGGGAGCGATGACGTAGGTGTTGACGCTGAACCCCTTGGCCTGCTTGTGGGCGGCGAACGAGGCGATCTGCGATTCGAACGTCGTCGGAACGACGATCAGGTAGTTGCCCGAGCCGCGGCGAACCGGAGC
>JALSRY010000029.1 GCA_026984555.1 Phycisphaerae bacterium | reverse complement strand
TCCGGGTTCAGGACCACGTGATCCAGACCGGGCAGCGGGTTGTGCGTCGAGAACACACCCCCACCCGAAAACTTGACCGTCACGTCGATGTGCGTGCGCAACGTGAGGGTTTGGGCCACCGGGTTGTACGCGACCGGATGTACCTCGAGCAGAAACACCCGCTGGCCGCGCACGATCCCCACTTCCTCGATCGTCGCCGGCTCGGCGAGCACTTCGGCATCCGCGCCGTATGCCGCCGGATCATAGTCGAACGGCGCGTTTTTTCGGGCACCGGGTATCTTGGGAATCGGCGCCTGACGCGGCATGACCCGCAACGTCATGCCGGCGGCCGCGTTGTCGATCCGCATCGTGCCCCGCACCGCCGACGTCACCGATACGTCGGCCCCATGCGGCGCGATGAACAGCCGGCGAACCACCGGCAGGGCCGGCGCGCCGATCTCGCCATAAGGGGCGGCGCCCGGCCACATGACCGCGACGAACGCGCCCTGCTCGGTCTTGCACGGCAGCAGTGCCACGCCGGGCGTGTCCACCCCCACGCTGAGCCCCGCCGCATCGAAACCGAGCACGTTGAGCTGAGGCGGCCGGGCCTGGCTGATCTCCTTGGCGGCGACCGAGCCGTCGGCGTTGGGATAAAGCCACGTGTTGCCCGCGACGGCGCCGGCTGTCACAAACAGCGAGAGCGCAATCGCAAGCGACGTGTTACACAAGCGTTTGGGAAGTGCGTGCATGGGGAAGTCCTCCTGGGGGTGTTGGGGGGTTCTGGGAAAAACCGCTTGTACCTGTACACCAACCGGACGCAGACCGATCGCGTCCCCGCGCGATCCGCCATCGCCCGCCGTCACCAGCTCTTGCGGTGCCGCCGGCGTCGGCGCAGTGGTTCGCATCGAGGCGCGCGCTGCGGTCCGCCCGGTTGTCGTCTGACCTGTTCGTGCTTCCCTCCCGGTCACGGCACGGGCCTGTGTGGCCCGGCGTACACTGCTCACGGCTTCAGTATAGCACAGGCCGTCGGCAGCCCCAAACCGATCTGTTCGCACGACGAGCGCGACGCGGGGAGAGCCGGGGACGCCGGGAAATTCCGATCCTCCGCCTGTCACGCTCCGCCGGCGGGACCAGACGACCGCGGGGCGGGCCAGGGGCTTCGGCCGCCCCACCACGCAGCGCCGGACACGCGACCGCGCATCACACCTTCGCTTGCCCGGCGGCGGCTTCGATTAGAACACTAAAGGGGGCCGCCACCGGCCCGACGATGGGGACGCAACATGAGCAATGTGCAAGGTCTGATATTTCAAGCCGCGAGCCAGTGGGAGGACAGCACGGGCCTGATCGTGTTGGGGCTGGGGCTGCTGTACCTCCTGCAAGGGTTCCGCTTCGCACGGTTTCTCGTCCCGCTGACGTGCGGAGCCGGGGGGTTCCTCGCGGGTCGGCTGGTGTGCGAACTGGCCAACCTGCCGCCGATCGTGGCGTTGGCGGCGGCGGTCGTCGCGGGGGGTGTGGCGGCGATGCGTTATCGGAACGGGTTGGCGTTTGCGTCCGGACTCGTGTTCGGCATGCTCGCGCTGTACCTGACGCAGCAACTCGGATACGCCGGCGACGCCCCGCCGCTCCTCGGACTGGCCGGCTTCGTGCTTGGAATCGCGCTGATCTGGGTTTGTCCGCGCATCTTGCCGATCGTCGTCACCATGACCGCCGGAGCCGGGCTGACAATCGTGGCATTCGTCGCGGTCACGAGCAGCCTGGCCCCATCGCTCGGCTTGACGTTCCAGGACTGGGCCGCTTCGTACGGGCTGCTGGTCCCGGGTTTCATTCTCATGCTCTGCACGCTGGGATACTCCGTGCAGGCCAACGCGCGCCAGGGTGACATGGAAACGGGCGGCGACGCCAGCCTGCGCGATCTGGAGGCCGTGTAGCGGTCCAGTCGCACGGCGGCGTTGCCGCGTGATGGTCGCTGCGGGCGCGCCGGCCGAGCA
>JALSRY010000028.1 GCA_026984555.1 Phycisphaerae bacterium | reverse complement strand
ACAGGCGCAGATGACCAACGTGCTGGTCGAGGGCGGGGCGGTGTTGCTGGGTGCGCTGTTCGACCGGCGGTTGGCCGACGAGGTGCACGTGTACATCGCGCCGCGGTTGATCGGGGGTGCGCAAGCGCCCGCGGCACCAGGGGGGAGGGGGGCGCGCAGCGTCCGGGAGGGGGTTGATCTTTCCGGGCGACTGAAGTTGCGTCGCCTGGGGGATGGCTGGCTGGGGCAGGCCCGCCTCGTGCCGGCGAAACGTGAACGGCGTTGAAGCCGGAGCGCCGCGCCGGCGGCCGAACCGCCGGGCGGTAACCCGGCGGCCGGCGCTGGCGGTCGCGATCAGTTGTCGATGAACTGGGCCTTGAGTGCCCGGTCGATGCGTGACTTGCAATCGACCAGATGGGCCCGGGTGGCGAAATCGATCTTCTGCCAACCCCCGCGCTTCTTGGCGACCTGTTCGATCTGGGCGCTCAATTCGCGCAGCGATTGCCGGAACATGCTGGTCAGGTCGGGCGACATGACGGCGCCGGGCCGGAGACGAGCGTAGGCGATCATCACGTCGAGGTAGGCCCGCTGGAGGTTCCGGCGGGACGAGCTGATCATGGGATGCGCATCCGACGTACCCCGGTTACGCGGGTGCTTGAGCTCGGTCCAGACGGCATCGCGGAGGGTCTCGATGTACTCGGCGGCGGTGAACTTGTCTTTGGCCGTGCTCTTGAGCTGGCCATCGTAGATGCGTTGGAAGACCGGCGGGCTGAGCAGATCGACGAGCGTCCAGGACTGGAGCCGCATGATCCAGTCGTGGACGGGGAAATCGAGGCTGGTGGCCGGCCACCTTCCAAGCCCACCCCAGCGAGAAGGAGCCAGCTCGTTGAGCACCTTCGGATCGAAGCGGTAGAACTCGTCACTGAGGACGGTCCGGGCGATTTTCTTCAGGGCAGCGCGCTGTTTGGCGGGCTCGACCGGGACGAAGGCCGGCCGAGCGTCGGGGTCGCCCTTGTGGTCGCGGTGGAAGTATTCCCCACCGACGACGCGCGCGACGAACGCGAAATTGCGAGCCTTCTCGAACCAGAGCGTCTGGAACGCCCGGCGGGCGAAATAGCGCGGTTCGCCCTTCTTCACGGACCACTCGAGCAGCGTCGGCAGCAACTGGTCGGCGAGCTTGATGCGTGAATCGGCCCAAGCCCGGGGGTCGGCGCCCATGTCGAAACGATTGCTGGACGGGTCGGGCGAGAAGCTGCCCATGGTGTCCTCGTCGGTGGCGTAGTCGTGTCCGGGCTGGGTACAACGTGAGGCGATTTCCTTGAGCATTTTCGCTTCGGACTCGCCCTTCTTGGGCGTGGCGTAGCCGTACTCGATCGCCCAGTAGTCGTAGGGGCCGATGCCGGTGGTGATGAAGTGGTGCATCTTCTCGGGCTTGTCGCCGGCGAAGAACAGCAAGGGGTTGTAATCCATCACCGAGGCGCAGGTGGGTTTGTCGGTGGTGTCGCGGCGTTTCTTGATTTCGTCGAGGGTGAGCCAGCTCGAGGCCTTGAAATTGTGGCGCAGGCCGAGCGTGTGGCCGATTTCGTGGGTGACGACTTCCTTGATCGCCTCGCCGAGGAAGCGTTCGGGGATCTTCTTGCCGGTGCTGGTGGCGATGATGGCGTCGTAGACGAGGGCCATTTGCTGCTGGAAGCCGGTGGCGTAGTTGCAGACGTACTGGCCGTTGGCCTGGAGTTTCCGGTTGGCCAGGCGGATCAGCTCGGTCCGTTCATCGACGGGGGCGGCGAGCAGGTGGGGAAAGATCTGGGCGGCCAGCTCGGGGTAGCGTTCGCTCCAGAGCTGGATTTCGGGGCCCTTGAGCTCGGCCATCGCCGAGGGCGCGAACAGGTCGAAGTCGTACATGTACGCGCGTACGAACGAGTCGTCCATGATGATGTCGGCGTCGAGGATCTGGCCGGTGCGCGGGTCGACGCGGCTGGGCCCCATCGCGAACGCGCGCCCCGAGACGATCCAGCGGAAGAAGTTGTAGCGGGCGTCTTCGGGATCATAGTCGGCGAAGGCGTTGTCCGCGGTTTGCTGCTGGACGACGATGGCATTGCTGTAGCCGATCTTCTCGAAAGCCTTGTTCCATTCGAGGATGCCCGCGGCCACCCAGCGGCGCCAGCGGACGGGCACGGTCTTTTCGATGTAGAACGTGATCGGCTTGACGGGAGGGCTCAGCTCGAGCGACGGGTCGCGTTTCTCGAGTTTCCAGCGGTTGATGTAGCGATCGTAGGTGTCGCGAGCCTCGTGCTTGCGGGTCCAGTCCATCCGCGTCGTGACGAAATAGCCGATGCGGTCGTCGGCCTTGCGCGGCCGGTAGGAAGCCGACTTGGGCAACCGGCGGAAGGCGTAGCCCACGCCGACCATCTTGCCGCCGCGCCGGCCGCCGAGGGCGAGCTCGACGTCGATCAACACGTTGTCGGGGAAGACCTTGATCTTGTTCCACTTGCTGAGCTCGCCGTTGACGCCGCCGCCCATGAAGGAGACGTCGGCGATGTTGGACTTGAGCAGGGAGCCGAGGTCGATCACCGGGTCGCCGCCGGCCATCGTGACGATCGGGGCGGTGGCGATGTAGCGGGCGGTATAGGTGCGTTTGATCACGTCCTCGACCGGCTTGCCCTTCTTGTGGACGTAGCGCGTGTCAGGGGTGATCATCATGAGCTTCTTGCCGCGAATCTCCCAGCGGATCAGGTACGACCGCCACATGTACCCCGTGAACTGGCCGCCGGAGGTGATACTGGTGGCAAACAGCAGATCCTGGCTCAGGAGGCTCTTGGGGATACGGCACAGGAGTCTCTCGGTGTCGTGCGTGGTGTCGGAGGCGGGGTAGCGATAGAGCGTGAACAGGCCGGTCGTGGCCTTCATGTCCTTGGTTACGTCCTTGAACTCGGGAAACCGTCGTGGCCCCGGCTTGGATTTGGCGCCCTTGGGCGGGATCGGAGGGTGTCCGGCGGCTACCTGGTCCTGCGAAAGCGCGACGCCGGAAAGAATCAGCCCGGCGGTTGCCGCGACACTCGCAAGACAGACGAGTCGTAGCGATCGTGATTTGCTCATTTGGTTTCTCCGTTTCTTGAACACGCTGGAAGGCACGCTGTGGGCTCGCTCTCGGTTGTGGAACGTGTTGTACTGCGCTGTCGGTGGAGCGTCTACCCCCTCTTATACCCGGGGAGACGGCGCGGATGCGGGGAATCGGAAAATTGCCGGTCGTCGACTGTCTCGGGGTGGCTGTCTTCCGGCCGGGTGCGCATGGCATACCGCAGCGCCACATCGCGGGGGCGTCTTGTCGCGGTTGCGCGTTTGTTCCGCCGCCGCGGGGTCAGTGGTCCAGGTTGGCGACGTACTGCTCCGCCGCGGGAATGACGCGCGCGGTGATTTCGGAGATCGACCCGTCGAGGATCGCGCCGGCGGCCGCATGGTGCCCGCCGCCGCCGAATTGCCGGGCGAGCTCGAGCACGGAGACGCCACGCTCGCCGCGGAAGTTCATGCGGACCTTGCCCTGGTTGGCTTCGCTGAAGAGGATCGCGACTTTGACGCCGTCGATCGACCGCACGATCTCGACCTGATCGTCGATATCGTTGGCGACGCAGCCGGCGGATCGGATCTCGTCGTGGTCGGCCGTGCTCCACGCCAATCGGCCGTCGGCGCTGAGCCGCGTGTTGGCGTAGATCACCTTGAGCAGCTCGAACTCGCTGCGGCTGCGGCTGCGGTGGAGGCGTTCACAGGTGTGGATGATGTCCGCGCCGGCTTGGGCGAGCTCGCCGGCGATCTTGAGGCTCCGGGTCGTGGTGTTCGAGAGCGAGAATCCTTGCGTGTCGCTGTGCATGCCCGCGTAGATCAACGTCGCGATCGTCGGCGTGACCTGGCAGCCCAGCGCGCGAATGAGCAGGTAAATCAGCTCGCTGGAGCTGCTCGCGTCACCCTCGACCCAGTTGACCGCGCCGAACCGCGTGTTCGTGGCGTGATGGTCGATGTTGACGATGCGCGTCTCCGGCATCGCCTCCAGTTTGCCCTCCACGTTGACGCGTTTCTCCTTGGCCGTGTCCATCACCAACGCCAGGTCGCAACCGGCGAGCTCGGCGGTGGTGGCGGGAGCGATCCCGGCCATGTCCACCAGAAACTCCAGCCGCCGCGCCACCGTACCCGCCGGCAACGCCGCGAAGGGCCGTTTGCCCAGCTCCGGCAACGCCACGTACATCGCCCCGATCACGCCGAAACAATCAGCGTCGGGCGTCACATGGCCGATCAGGGCGATGCGATCCGCGGCGTGGATCGCCTCGCAGACCTCGGTCGGGGTTGTGTTTGCAATCGTTTCGATACGGGTACCGTCGGTCATGAGCCTCTCGGTCTGCTTGGTCCTGGGGCGTCGCTCCGGCGCGCAACCACGCGTGCCCGGTCGCGCCACGCCAACGCAGTGTAATGGAAACACCCAAAATCTTCGCGTCGTTTCGCCCGTGAGTGTGGGCCAGGCGGAGGCGGCCGGATCCCCCGAAGTGTGCCAGCCTGCCGAACCGGCTGCACGATCGGTCCGGAACCGGCCATCGGCCCGCCTCTCGACGATCTCGCCGGCGCAAACGCCGCGCTTTGCCCATCCGTGCCCGATAGCTGATAATCGGCATCAGGCCCGTACCCGGACAGAAGATGAAAACGCTGCTTTACGGATTCGTTGTGCTGTGCGGCGTGTTGGCCGCAGGTGGCGTGTGGATGGCGCTCAAGACGGTTGGCCACACCTCGGCGCCGCCGGACCGCGGCGTCCCAGCGGCCCCGATGCCGGCATGGGCCGCGACGAGACCCGCCACCAGTCCGCGTGCGGACCGGAGCGGAGAGGCGGGCGCAACCGTCCCGCCGGTGGCGTCGGTTGCCCCGGTCCACGGCGCCGCGCGAGCGGATCGTGCGGCCAGTGCGGCGCCCAGTAGGTCCGACGGGGTGGCGGCGGCGCGTCCCGGCGGTGCGTCCACCACGGACGTTCACTGGGCTGACGAGGGGGGTCGGCGACGGGCCGAACGTCGGTTCGCTACGTTGCGGAACATCCTGGCGACGGATCCGCACAACGAGGCGGCGCTACGGGAGGCCTTGCGCATCGCGCGCAAGCTGAACTGGCCCAACGAGGCGTGCGACCTGCTGGGCCGGCTCGTGCGTCAAGACCCGGACGACACCACGCTACGTCTGGCGCTGGCGACGGAGCTGATGCGGCTGGAACGATGGATCGAGGCGCTGCCCCACCTGGAACAACTGGTGCGAGCCTGCCCGCGCGACGCGCGCGCGTGGTACGACCTCGCGATCGCCCACCAGGCGGCGGGACATCTGGCGGCGGCTCGTCGCGCCTGGGATCGTGTCATCGCGCTGAAACCGTCCGCCGACGCGCACGCCCGCCGGGGCGAGGTGTTGCTTGATCTTCGGCGATGGTCGGCGGCAGCGGCGGACTTCGAGCAGGCCCTGCGACTGGATCGCGATTCGGTCGATGCCGCCCTCAATTTGGCGCTGGTTCGTGCCCGACTCGGCCAGTACGAGCAAGCGCAGGCGGTGTTGGCGCCGCTGGTTCGGCGACATCCACGGAACATCCTCGTGCTCAACCGTCTTGCGCGGCTCGCGTGGGAGCGTTGCCAGTCGGA
>JALSRY010000027.1 GCA_026984555.1 Phycisphaerae bacterium | reverse complement strand
CGACGCCGGCGTCGGCCGGCATCAGCGGAACCACGCGGCAACGTAGCGGTCCTCCCGACGCCGCCGACAACACCACTCCCCCATCCGCTGCCATCGTCAACGCCAGGTCCGGCGCCGCGTGAAACCACACGTCGAACCGCGCGTGCGGCTTGGCCGCCTGTAGCACCCGGTCTTCCAGAAACACCACCGGCCGGTCCTTGAGCACCGCGACACGCCGGCCAACGACGAAGCCCGCTTGGGCCGTGTGCTCACCCGCCACCCAGCGCGCCGCCGCGGTCTGCCCCCAACCCGTGATACGAGCCGCGCCCGGACGCACCCGGTACGCATAATCCGGCAACAGCGGCACGTTATGCGCCGTTGCCAACCGGGCCGCCCCGGCGTGCGCGTTGTCGCTGAAGTCGAAATACCCGGGGTCGATCAGCCAGCGGCGGCCCCAGTAGCACGTCACGCCCAGGTAGTCCTCGTGCTTGTGCGTGATCGTCTTGGCGCTCGTGAAAAAATTGACCTGGAGGTGGTTCCCCCCGCCGAGTACGGCGTAGCCCCCGTCAGCGAAAACCGCCAGTGCCGGGATCGACCGGCGTTTCGATATCGACGCGCCCGCCGCCGTCCCGTACCACGTATCGCCATAGGCCGGCAACGTCCCGTCGGGGTAAGCCACCGTCGCCACGAAACGCCGCATGCGCTCGACATCTTCCTCGACGACGCTCCGCCGCAGACCACTGGCGTGCAGGAAATCGGCGACGGCTTGGCCCAGTCGCAACATCCCGAGCTGGTAGCCCAACGCGTTTTCCACGACCACCCCCTCCCGATCGACCAGGTGCCCGAGCTGCGTCTCGATCCGCTCGAGCCCCAGGTTCTCCAGCGACCCGCCCGCCGGAAGGTCCGGCACATACGCCCCCAACACCACCAGCGCCAACCCTTGGTACACGGCGTGGTTGTGGTAACGCATCGGCTGGTTGCGGGCCACGAATCCCGGCGACGAAAGCAGCTCCGCGTGCAAACACAGCGCACGCCGCAACTTCGCCCGCAGCGCCGCATACGCCGCGCGATCGGCCAGGGCACGATACAGCGCCGTTAGTTCGATCGCCCGGTACGCCGTCGCGTGGTCATACCACGTATACTTGTCGCCAACAAGATGATCCTGTTCGAGATAATGCCCCAACCACCGATCGGCATGTTCCGCAGCCTGTGCCAGGTACCACTCGTCGCCGGTCTCCCACCACGCACGCAGCAAGAAGTGAACCGGGTCCAGCGCGTGCCACAAGAACTTGTACGTCGGATTCGAACTCGGCGGCGTCGCCCCGTCCCAACCAGCCGGCGGCCGAACCGCCCGCCCGGGATACACGAACTGATACACCCCCTCTTTCCGGTACCGCTGCGCCCGCCGAACATCTACCGCCGGCGACCAGCTCCGCAACGCCGCGTGCAGCGCGCGCAGCCCCGCGGCGTCCACGGGCCGGACCGCGCCGGCCGATCCGTCCGCGTCGCACGACCACCGCGCCGGGTCGCACGCCGATGCGCTCGCCTTCAGAAGCTCCACGCGGTCGATGTCGAGCGCTCCGTTGGGCTCGCGCAAGCCCGTCACGAGGATGCGCAACGTCCGGGGCGAAGCGGCCGCACCGTCCGCGCTCATCCCGTTGAGCCAGCCCAACACCGAGCCGTTACGCACAACGACCGTCTCCCAGCGGCCTTGCGCCGTGTGACGCAGCTTCACGTGCTCGAAACGCCCCTTCGTATCCAACCAGCCCACCGCCACGTACCGCGCCGGCACCGTCAGTCGCAACCGCACGCGCAGAATCACGCCCTCCTCCGGCGGACTCGGTAGCTTGTAGAAAAGGTAGGCCTTGCCCGGCGCCTGCTGCCAGGTCATGTGCAGGAAACTGACCCCCGCCTCCCGCCGGCAAGTCGTCGTCAGCTTCGACGGACCGGCAACCCAGCCGGCGGCCGGTCGGTCGAAGTCCTCGGACAACAAGACCCGCGCCGCACGCTCCGCCCCGGACCGCGAAGACTGCGCCACCGCCACGCGTGCCGTCAACAAGACCGCCAGCCACGGCCCAACCAGCACCGCCGCGCGCACCGTCCGGCTGGTACATCTCGTGCCCATTGCCACTCGCTTTCCACCGGCCGGCCGTTTCAGACCGCCCACCTAACGGATCATCATAGACCCCGCGGTCAAACGAAAACCGTCTCCACCCCGGTCTGCGCGTAACCAGCTCCAACGCCCAGCACCACCGCGATCAGCGCCACGCCGCAGCGCCGCCCGCATCCGCCCCTCGCGTTCCGGTTTCGCATGGGAAGTCAGCCCGCCTTGGCACCGCAGGATTCACGCACGATCAGCCGCGGTTGCAGCGAAACTCGCGCGGCGGGCCGCTTCGGGTCGCTCACCCGCTCGCAGAGCAGCTCGATCGCCCGCGCCCCCATCTCCGCCATCGGCACCCGCACCGTCGTCAGCGGCGGTCGCGTCATGCGCGCAACGCGCGTATCGTCAAAACCCACCACCGCCAGTTCTCCCGGAACGCGCACCCCCTCCGCGGCGGCCGCCGCCAGAATGCCCGCTGCCATCTCGTCATTGGCCGCGAACAACGCGCTGCCCCGACCCGCCCAGCCGCGCACCTCCCGCCGGGCGAGCGCGTACGCCGATTCATACCCGTAATCCAGGTAATACACGTCGTCCGCCGAAAACCGCAAACCGCCCTCCTCGAGCACGCCACGGTAGGCCTCGAACCGGGCAATCGTATCCACGTTCGTCTTGAGGCCACCGACAAAAACCACCCGTTGGGCCCCGCAGCGCATCACCAGGTGCCGCACCACCGCCGCGGCTCCCTGGCGCTGATCGATGACCACACTGTCATGCGAGGCCCCTTCGATATCGCTGTCGAGCAAAACCAGCGGCAAACGCAAGTCGGTCAGCAACTCATGAACCTGGTCGGTCAGCTCCGAAACCATGACGGCGACACCATCCAGCAACGAGCGTTGCTTGATCGCGTGCAGCAGCGAGTGGCTTTCTTCCCCACCTCGCGACGACGAAACCACCAGGCTGTATCCCAGTTGCCGGGCCTGAACATTGGCGCCGCGGATGATCTCGGAATAGAACTCGCCGTGCAGGTCGGGCAGGACAAGCCCCACGATTTCGCTCTTCCGGAGCATCAGCCCCCGCGCAAAAGGGTTGGGCCGATAACCAAGCTGCCGGATCGCGGACTCGACACGCGCGCGCGTTTGCGCATTCACCAGATTGCTGCCGTTGACCACCCGGGAGACCGTACTGATCGAGACGTTGGCGAGTCTTGCGACGTCGGAAATCGAAACTGCCATCGAAACCTTCTCTATGCAAGTCGGCGGCGAGGCGCTTTTGACATCACCGCGGCGCCAACCTAATCTTTTCTTTCATGATTTGTCAAACCCGCCTGTTGCAAGCGCTTGCAGCCGCCGGCCTGTTCGTGGCCTGCGCTGTCGGTCAGTCCCACCCGACCACCGCCGAAACCCCTCCTCCCTCTTCCAAACCAGAGCCGCGACACCGCTTCGAGGCCGACGACATTGCCGCCATCGACGACGTCGAACATGCCGCCTTCCTCTACTTCTGGAACGAGGTCGGCTCGCCCGCGGCGTTGGTGCGCGATCGCAAGAAGGCCCCCGTCTCCTCGATCGCCGCCGTCGGGTTTCAGCTCGCGACGCTGCCAGTCGGCGTCGAACGCGGCTGGGTGTCTCGCCCCCGGGCACGCGCCCGGGCCACGCGCGTGCTCCACGCACTCCTGGCCCACCCCGACAATCGCAAGTTCGGCGTATTCCTGCACTTCCCCGACATGAACACCGGCGGCCCCTCGCACAAGGGCTACGAGGTGCTCTACAGCACCGTCGATCACGCCCTCTTCCTCGCCGGCGCGATCACGGCCGCCCAGTATTTCGACGGCCAAGTCAAACGAATCGTCGATCGCCTCGTCGCCGAGACCGATTGGCGGGCTTTCGCCGTCGCGCCCGGCGGGCTGCTCTCGATGGGCTGGAAACCCGACGACCCCCACAACCTCTCCGGTCCCGGCGGGTTTCTGAAGTCCTACTGGTCGTATGCCTCCGACGAAGAGCGGTTGATCTACTTCCTCGCCACGGGCGCCCCCCGTCCCGATCACGCCCTCTCACCCCTGCTGTATTACCGCCTCAAACGCCCCATCAAACACCATGACAAGATGCCGCCCTACGTCGTTTCGTGGCCCGGCTCCCTGTTTACGTATGAGTTCAGCCACCTCTGGATCGACTACCGCAGCCTCGGACGCGATCACCCCGAACGCTTCGGCCTCGCGCGACCAGGCGTGGACTGGTTCGAAAACTCGCGCCGCGCCGTATTGACCCATCGGCAGCGGTGCATCGAACAGTCCGGCCGGTTCAAAACCCTCGCGCCGGACCGCTGGGGGCTCAGCGCCTGTGCCGGTCGCGACGGCTACATCGTCCCGCGCGTGCGACCGAACGACTGCGACGTGGACGAGTGGTTCGACGGAACCGTCGCGCCGTATGCCGCCACGACCGCGATCATGTTCACCCCCGCCGAGAGTCTCGCCGCCATCCGCGCCTTTCGCCGCCTCGAAGACAGCGCCGGCCACCCCGTCGTCTGGCGCGATCCCTCCGCGGGAGGCTACGGCTTCGTCGATGCGTTCAACCTCGATCAGGGCTACGCGAGCGACGACATCGTGGGCATCGACCAGGGCCCGATCGTCCTGGCCATCGAAAACGTCCGCAGCGGACTCGTTTGGCGGCTGTTCATGCACAGCGACACCGCCCGGCGTGCGGTCCGCCGACTCAAACTCCGCTGAGGCGATCCCGTGCCCGATTGCCCCCCTGCGCTCGGACCCGCCGCCCAACAAACGCCCCCTCTGAGCCGACACCATACGAAGCCTTCGTGGACACCGCCGCCAAACAATCCTTGACCCGGCAGTCGGCTTACCATAAGCTATAGGTGGCCTGAAAGCGCTTTCAAATGCCACGTATTCCTCCGCCGTCATCGCACGCTTCGGCCATACGAAGGACATCGCCGCATGAGCACGATCGTTCACGGGGAAACCAAAACGCGGGGCCTGCCACCGGCGCACGCCGAACCCATCGGCAACCCCTACGGATACTTTACCCCCTCCGGCACCGAGTTTTGCATCACCAACCCGCGGACGCCCCGACCCTGGGCCAACATCATCGCCAACCCCCGGTTCGGTCTGGCCATAAGCCAGGCGGGCAGCGGCTTCACCTGGATCGAAAACTCCCAGCTCGCCGTCATCACCCGCTGGGAGCAGGATTTCGCACGCGACACGTCCGGCAAATTCCTCTACGTCCGCGACGCCGCGACCGGCCGCCTCTGGTCCTTGGCACCGGCTCCAACGTGGCCTGCCTATGATAACTTCGTTTGCAGACATGGGTTAGGCTATACGAGCTTCGAAACCGAGTTCGCCGGTATCCAGGCCACCTGGACCCTCCTCGCCGCTACACACGATACCGCCGAGCTCTGGCTCGTCGCGCTCACGAATCTCTCCGACCACCCGCGCCGGCTGGAGCTGACCGCGTATCTCGAATGGTGCTGTGGCGTCGCGCCCGCGCCCCGCCGCGAGTTCCACAAGCTCTTTCTCGAAACCCGCTACGAACACGAACGCCACGCCATCTTCGCGCG